>DATAQX010000428.1:0-6566 GCA_036264455.1 Silvibacterium sp.
AGGAACGCGCCTTTGAGCACCAGGCGCAGGACATTCATGCGATCTGCGCCTAGCGCCATGCGAATACCGATTTCACCGGTGCGCCGCGCCACAGCGTATGCTGTCACTCCGTAAAGACCGATGGATGCAAGCACGAGAGCCAGAAATCCGAAGAGCGAAGTTAAACTCGCCACCATCGATTGCTGATTGAAATTTTGCTGTACCTGGTCGGCGAAGGTTTGGAAGTCGATCACCGTCAGGTTCGGATTGATTTGAGCAAGTGCTCCTCGTACCTGAGATTCCAGTCCAGGCACTATCCTGTTTGCCTGCAGCTCGATCGCATTCAGGTGCATGTGTGAGAAGGTATCGCCGAGTTTGATGTCCGGATCGTCTATGCGTAGCCACTGTGCGGCGGGAAGGAAAAACATGGGGCGAATCTTGCTTGTCGGCTGCCAGTAGTTCGTGTTCTCCGTAACACCGACGATCTCATAGGAGCCTGCGTACTTCTGGTCGTCGGTTCCGAAGTGCTGCCCGAGTGGGCTTTGATTCTTGTAGAACCGTTTTACAAATTCCTGATTCACCAGGGCCACGTTGCGCGTGGTGGCGGTGTCCTGCTCGATAATTGGCCGGCCGGCGATGATGCGGGTGCCGATCGTGTCGAAATATCCGGGGCTGGCGCGCACCCATGATGCGTTCTGCTCGTTGCTGCCTGGCGGCGGCGCGGGCCTGCCTTCAAAGTAGACACCCGTACCCCAGTTGTCGCCCTCCATTGGACTGTACGTCGAAATAGATACAGACTTTACGCCGGGAATCGCAGCCAGGGTATCGTGCAATTGACGGTCCAGAGCCTCTATTTGCTCGACCTTATAGCCCGCCATTTGCGGGTCGATGTGCAGGATGTATCGATTCTTCGTATCAAAACCGAAATCCTGATGATGCAGGTTACGCAGGCTCTGCGTGAGCAAGGCCGCTGCGCACAGGAGCATGAGCGAGAACGCCGCCTGCAGCACAACAAGAGCTTTCTGCGTCCACAGACCGCTGTGCTTCATGGTACGGTTCGCGTCCCGCAGTGCGTCCATCGGGTCCGCATGTGCGGTCACCCACGCCGGCGCCACGCCGAACAACATTCCCGTGACCAACGAAACCGCAAAGGCGAACCCCAGAACGGTGAGCGACGGCGTCGGATCGATGGGAACATAGCTCTTGCCGGCAGCCAGGTGCACAATCAGCCGCGCTCCGCCGTAAGCAACGATCAGGCTGGCAATGCCGCCGAGGACCGCCAAAACCACGCTTTCGGTAAGCGCCTGTCCGATTAGCCTGGATCTCGGAGCGCCAAGCGCCGTCTGCACCGAAATCTTTTGCCGTTGATTCGTAGCGCGCACCAGCATCAGATTCGCCAGGTTCGCGCAGGCAATGAGCAGGACAAACCCTGAGATCCACATCAGCAGGTGCAGAGCGTCCTTGAACTGCTCCTGCATGCGCTGCACGCCTGCGCCGCCTGGAGCGAGGTGAAGCGTCTGTTTAGGAATCAGCCCTGAATCCCGGGCGTCGAGTTTGCTCAGCGGGCTTGCCAGGAACTGGCGCAGCTCCACCTGCAACTGGGCCTCGATCTGTTTCTGATTCGCGCCAGGCTGAAGCCGGCCGAAAATATTCAGCCAGCTAAGCTCCGGCGAGTCCAGAACACTGTTCGACCCCAGTGTCGCGGGCTCTTTGTTCAACGGTATCCAGAACGATGCCGGATCACCTTCGAGTCTCTCACCAAAAAATCCGGGCGGAGCAATACCGACAACAGTGAAGGGCTGGCCATTGATCAGAAAGCTTGCGCCCACTATCGACGGGTCCTGGCCGTACTTCTGCTGCCAGGTGCGGTAACTGATCACCGCCACTGGAGCCGCGCCCTTCTGGTCATCCGACTGCTTCAACAGCCGCCCCGCATACGCGCTCACCCCGAGCGTGTCGAAGGCATTTCCCGATACAAAGTCGCCAATGAGCGCCTCCGCGGGATGATTGCTGCCCTCCCGCCGGACACCGATCTGGTTGTGCCCAGCCTGAAAGGCTGCCAGTTGCGCAAAACCCGGCGTGTTGTCGCGAAATTCCTTGTACTGCTCATACGAGAAGAGCGACCAATCATCCTGCAAGCCGCCATTGATGCAGCAGTTCTCGTTGTTGCCCACGCGGATGAGCTCTTCGGGCCTGGCCACGGGCAGCGCCTTGAGCAGAATCGCATAGACGAGCGTGAAGATGGCGGTCGTCGCGCCTATGCCCAGGGCGAGCGTCAGAATCGCGGTTGCTGTAAATCCCGGAGCCTTGGCGAACTGCCGAAGTGCGTAACGGACATCCTCAAAAATCATGCGCCTCGTTCCAAAATCCGTCCTTCCGGGGAGTGATCGCCGTCAGGATGGAGAAATCGCCTTGGGTTGCAATACGCATTCCTCGGCTTTTGGTTCCTATAAAAAGGTCACTTTTCGACCGGTGGCCCATATTCAGCCGGCAGATTTTCTACGCCGGATGTATCTTCAGCACGCTGTTCTGTACTTGACTGACCCTGCCGGTACACTCGAGAGATTGCACGCAACAGCGGCTTTCTCGGTATCTCGCCATGGCTTTCTCCCCTCGTCGATTCAACGAAGATTGCTTCGCCCACGCGCCGGGCCTGGGGACGATGATACCAGCGGCTGAACAGGCACAGATGATCCACTGTCTGCTGCGCGGTCGCCGCAGACACGGCTTGTAAAGACTGCAATGTGTTGTCGAGCCGCGATTCCAGCTCATCTCGCACGGCCAGCCGGACCAGCGGAGTATCTTCGAGAGGTACCGGCGCAATCGCCGTTGGATGCGCGAACAACGACGACGAGCCTGACTGCTCGTTCGGATGCCGCATCCCTGCGACGGAATAGAGTGCCGGTCCTGTGAGCCTACCCCTTGTCAGCAGAAAAAGCGCTACATGCTCGGGTTCGCCGGCCGGCTGAACAATTACCCCGGTCAGTTCCGCCAAGGCATGGACGGCAGGCGAGACACCTGCCACTGCAGCCTCCACACGTCCGAGCCGGGAGTGAATTTCAGCGGCCTTCTCGAAATCGAGCGCTTCGGATGCCTGCGTTCGCTGCCGGGTCAGTTCAGCGACGAGGCTCTGACCTCGCGTTGCGAGAAATGCATACACCGCCGCGGCTTCCTGAGCATAGCGTTCGTCGGTGCAGCCCTTGAAGCAGGGCGCCATGCATTTCTTCAGCTCCGAATAGATGCAGCCGGGGAAGGCCGGGTCGGGGTGAAGATCCTCGTGACAGCGGCGCAGTTCGAAGAGGTTGAGCATCCCTTCGAGGAAGGTTTCTGCGGCCACACGTGAAGGGAAAGGTCCGAAGAGGTCGTTCGCCGCCGATTTTGTAATTCTATTGGTTACATATACGCGGGGGTACGCGTTGTCCATCGTCATGCGCAGAAATGCCGGAGGTCTGAGGTGCAGCCGCTTGCGCGCTCGCTCGCCGAAGGCCGCAAGCGAGGCCTCATAGAGCAACAGCCACGACTCGAAGTCCGATCCGGTGAGCGTGTATTCAATGCGGGCGACGCTCTGGGTAAGACGCAGGCGTTTCGACTGACCGGGTTGCTCGCTGGGTCTGGCGGCCAGTAGCCGTCGCAAGCGATGGCGGAGATTGGGCGTTCGGCTTATGTAAGGCTCGGCACGCTCATCTGTTGCGAAGAGCGCAAAGACCCCGGCACGAGCGGGGATCTGCGCCCACGGCGGGTCTTGAGAATCAAACGCGACGGAGGAGGAGAGCACGCAGAGTCACCACAGCCAGTTTAGAAGCAGTCTCACAAGCGTCTCAAGAGAATTACCCGATTTGCCGTGATACAACTTGACCGAATGTTGATCCCTTCGTGACATCACGGTCAGCCGGGAAGGGACTAAAATCCTTTCCGGAGTTCGAGCGGGCAGTTTTCTTCCCATCTGCGCCCTGATCTCCACCCTTTGTTCCGGCGCCGAGCCGGTCAGAGAGGCGTACGAGCACGTTGGGCCTCAAAAACATCCAGGAGGTTTCACATGAGCACGTTACTGCGCCTTACGGCGAGAACAGCATTAGCGCTCTCAATGCTGGGAGCCGTCTCCTTTGGACAGAACTATCAACAAACAAATCTCGTTTCCAGCGAAGCGGGAGTCGCACCTGTTACAGATTCGGACCTGATCAATCCCTGGGGAATCTCACGTGGTTCCGGGAGCCCCTGGTGGATCTCTAACAACGCAAAAGGCATCGCCAATCTCTTTGACGGAGCCGGAACCAAACTGGGGCTGGTGGTCACCATCCCGGCTGCGGCCTCCGGCAAGCAGGGCAGCCCCACCGGAACAATCTTTAATGGCAGTTCGACTGACTTTCTGCTTGCTCCGGGCGCGCAGGCCATCTTTCTGTTTTGCACGATTGATGGAACCATTGCGGGCTGGAACCCAGCGGTGGGTTTAACCACGGGGATGATGCCTCCTTCAACTCATGCGGTGACTGTGGTCAAGGGGAAGAAAGGCTCGGTTTACACGGGCTTGACCAGCGCTTTCATCGATGGTAAGCGCTACCTTTACGCCGCTAATTTCGGCAAGGGCCGCGTGGATGTGTATGACAGTGCATTTCACAGAGTGGGGTTCGGCGAAGAGCGTTTCGATGATGATCAGCTGCCGCCTGATTACGTGCCTTTCAACGTACAGACTATCGGCAACGACATTGTCGTGACCTACGCGCTCCACGAAGAGGGGCATATCTTTGAAACCGATGGGCCAGGACTGGGTTATGTGGTCGTCTACTCATCGAAGGGTCGGCTGCTGCTGCGTCTCCAACACGGGGATTGGTTGAACGCTCCGTGGGGAGTGGCCCTGGCTCCGCTCGATTTTGGACGCTTCAGCCACGACTTGCTGGTCGGGCAGTTCGCCGGCGCCGGAACCACTGAGTCCAGCGGCTGGATTGCTGCTTACAACCTGACGACAGGCCACTTTGATGGCCTGTTGCAAGACGCTGCTGGAAAGCCTATCGCGATCAATGGAATCTGGGCGCTCAGTTCCGGGAACGCCAGCCCAAACAACTACGATGCTGCGTCCGCCCCGGGCGCAGAGGTCTACTTCACGGCCGGTCCCAAGGGTCAAACCGAGGGGCTGTTCGGATACCTGACCGCTGTCCCCACAGAGTTGATCCAGGGAAACGACCAGTGAGCCAGGCCGGATAGGCATCTCTCCTGATAGCTGTGTATTGGAAGATCTCAGGTGGCCTTTTCCTCAAGAAAAGGCCACCTTGCACACTACATCGAGGGCTATAAGAATCGGAGAAACGCCCTAATCTGCCTGGGGATGATCACGCCCCGGCGATGGTCATGCCATCCACGCGCAAGGTGGGAGAAGCAACCGAGCCGCGGAATTCGAGATCGTTGCCGATGGCAGTGATGTTCTGGAAGATCTCCTTCAGGTTCCCCGCGATGGTGATCTCCTGCACGGGATATGTCAGCTCACCATTCTCGATCCACAGACCGGATGCGCCACGCGAATAATCGCCGGTGACCATGTTGACGCCCTGCCCCATCAGCTCGGTGACATAAAGCCCCGACTTCACGTCGCCGAGAATTTCCTGCGGGGTGGCGCTGCCGGCGACGAGAAAAAGATTACCCGCACCGATGCCGGGGTTTCCCGCCAGGCCGCGCGCCGCGTTGCCTGTGCTCTTCATGCCCAGCTTGCGCCCGGTGTAGGTGTTCAGCAGGTAGTTGGTGAGCACGCCGCGTTCGACAATCACGGTGCGTCGCGAAGGAAGGCCTTCGCCGTCAAAAGGAGAGGTTCCGAAGCCGCCGACGATCGTTCCATCGTCGATGACGGTAACCGGTGAGGCGGCAATCTTTTCGCCCAGCCTGCCGGCCAGGAATGATGCGCCGCGATAAACGCTGTCTCCGCTGGCGGCGTCAAAGATGGCCCCGATCAGGGAGCGGGCAATCTCGGGCGCGAAGATAATGGGCGCCTGCTGCGTCTTCACCCGCCGCGCATCGAGCCTGCGGAGGGTGCGCCGTGCGGCTTCGACTCCAACCGACTGCGGTGTGTCTAACTTTTTGAGCGAACGAGCATACGTGTACCAGTAGTCACGCTGCATCTCTCCGCCTTTGCCGAGGGCGATGGGACTGGCCGAGATCGAGCAGGACGACCCGCGGTATTCGCCGGTAAAGCCTCGCGAGTTGGCAAAGACTTTGCGTCCTGTGGAAGCGTTGAAGCTGCCGCCATCGCTGTTGGTGATGCGTGTATCGGCGGCGAGCGCCGCGGCCTCGGCACGGCGAGCGTACTCAATGCGATCCGCTGTTGCGAGAGAGTAGACATCCTCGTGATACAGCTCGAGGCCGCTCCCGTTTTCCCCGCCGATCTTGCCGAATTCGCCTCCATCGGCCAGGCCAGCAAAGGGATCTTCCGATGTGACGCGAGCCAGAGCCAGCGCTCCACGCACCAGGTGCTCTACCCCTTCCGCGGAAAAATCACTCGACGAGGTGCTGGCTACGCGATGGCCGTTCGGCGTGGCGATGAGCACGCGCAGCCCCATGCCGCGCGAGCCTGATTCCTTTAGTGTTTCGACCTCGCCCATGCG
>DATAQX010000485.1:0-6469 GCA_036264455.1 Silvibacterium sp.
ACTCGGCAGCTAGTAAGCCAGGAACCTTCATCCACGACGGACTGAAAATCCTGACCGCGCTGCTTGCGGAAATTGAGAGTCTTCTGCCAAAGCGAGGTAAGAAAAGGACAAGGAAAATGTCGACTGGGGTGCGCGCAAAGAGAGAAAAGATCAAGCCGGAAGTCTTGAAACCTTGTCTGCATTGCGGTCAGCCGTTTGTAATCAGCCGAAGACACGTCAAATTTTGCAGTCGTGCCTGTGTCGGATACGGTAGTCGGTGTGCGGACAGACGCAGCAAAGCAGGAGCCTCGAAGTGTCTGCAGCCGTACTACACACAACACGACAGACTTCTAGGACTCAAACCAAGCCTTGACTGGCTATATAAGGAAGATTCCAATGCCTGACCTCTCGAAAGCGCAGATGCGTTGGAGCTTCTGGGCTGAAAAACAAGGGAAGCTTAAGCCCGGCACCGCGAAAAAGTGGGCCTTCTGACTGAACTCCCACTCAGAAGGCTGGTCACCCCAGCAAGATCCAAATCTTGCAAAGGAGAGAATTCGATGGCAAGTGTAAAGCACATCCTGCACCGCGAGGAGATTCAGGGCGCGGATTACTTCCGAGTAGGCGGTCACCCGCTCGGAACTTTGACTGCTCTGCAGAAAACTTTCTAGCGCGGCTCAGCCAACTCGCAGCGCATTCTATGTTTACCTGCCCCATTTCGATCTTGTTCACCGGCGCGTCGTAGATGCTGGCGCACGATCCGTCCAAGAAACAACGGCAGGCTTTCAGTGAAGGAAGGAACGAGCTCGTCGGGTTCGTTGGTCTCTCAATTTCTATAGGCTGTTCGGCTGTTCTGTTATAACTCTGCCAGCATTCTGCTTTGCGAGAGAGTGCCTTACTCAGAATTGGAAGCGCGCCGAAAATTGCATGCGCCGCATCGTCGACCCGTCCTGCGAGGCTACAATGTCCGTGATCAAGCCTGAACTTGCGCCGCAATCGACGCATCCACTCGGCTGCCCATAATTCGGATGATTGAAGACGTTAAAGGCCTGCGCCATTAACTGGAAGCTCAACCATTCAGCTAACGTGAACCTCTTCGCGAGCGAGAGATCTACGTTGATGAGATGCGGGCCCCAAAGGGCATCCCTTTGAATATTTCCGAAATGGCCGGGCAAAGGACGTACATAAGGTCCTTCTACCTGGCCGGCTTGGGTGAGTGTCGGAAGAGCGTTGAAGTAACGGACATTGTGCATAGTTGGATTGAAAGATCCAGCGTGCAGCCCGAAGTCGGCTCCTGGAACAACTGCGTTGGGCCGGCAGAGACTACCTCCCTGACCATCGATGTCCTGATCTTGCGTGCAAAGCGAATAGGAAGGCGTGAACGGCAGACCCGTTTCCGCAGTCCATGTACCGTTCAGGGTCAATCCGCTAATGACCTGATTGACCCAACCCGAGAGATTGCCCCCGATGGCTCGGTTTCTGCCAAAGGGCAAATCCCAGTTGCCAAGCATTACAAATACATTGCGACGGTTGTAGTAGCTATTCCCATAATCCACACGGGGATCATTGAAGTAGTAGTCGGACTCGTGCGCTCGAGCGTGCGACCAGGTGTAGTGCGACATGAGCTGAAATCCCGTGCCGTAGCGCTTTTCGAAAACGATCTGCAGCGCTTGATAGCTCGTCGTTGCCTGGTTTGCGTTGTAGCGAAGATCTTGTGTCCACCCGAACGGATGACCGTAAGGGAGGCCGAGGTATTGCTGCGCTGTCCCGTCGTAGTAAGGCCGACGCTCGTCGAGTGTGTATGGCGTTCCTGTCGCGGGATCAATGGGCAAGTTGCAACCCACGGGAGCGTTGCTGCAATTGAATCCGGCGATCGTGGGTTGATTCGGGCTGGCCTGATTGGATGAGTCGAACATGTTATGAGTACCATGGCTACCCACATACGCGGCCTGCACCGAACTTGTTTTGGTCAGTTCCTGCTGCCAGGTGAAATTCCAGGCGTCCAGAGTTGGAATCCGCATGGTCAACGGTCTGGTTGGCTGGCCTATGCCGTTTGGGAGCGGGTAGTTTCCGCTGGAGGGAATCGCAGGGAAGTTGTAAGCTGGCGGCCCCTGCGAGAGATTGAACGCGTAATACGATGCTGAAGGTGCATTCAGATTCTGGTTCACCTGGGTTGGGTAGGAAAACGTCAGAACCTCGCCAAAGATGTCACCCGACCAGCCCATACCATAGACGCGCCCGTAGCCTGCACGAAATACTGTGTTCGGCAGTGCCTGCCAAGCGACACCGATTCGCGGCGACAGGTGGGTATACTCCATGTTGACATTCAGGTTGTTGCCCCAAGGTCCGTACCCGGCGATCCGAATGTTGCCAGTGTTCAGGTCCAGCAGTCCACCTAATCCCTTGCCAGTAACGGATTCCGGAAAATACATCTCCCACCGGAGTCCATAGTTAACCGTCACAGTCTGGGTAGCGCGCCATTGATCCCCTGCATAGAAGAAAAGCCGCTTTTGGCGCTCCTGAGCATTGGTGTTCTGTGTGACTGTGCGATTAAAGGATGAGAGGTCACCCAGAAGGAAGGTTGCGAATCCCAGTCCGGAGCTATTGGGCCCTTGAGTTACGGAAGACAAAAAGCTGAAATTTCCCGAACGAACCTGATTGTTGTTTAGGCCGATCAGGTGATTCATGGCATACCGAACGTCTCCTCCAAATTTGATACTGTGCGGTCCCAGAGCTCGAGTCCAGTTATTGACCACCTGGAATTGATTCTCCGTTTGTAAGAACTGATTTGCGGAAGTTCCGAATAGCAGATTTGCCCCACCATTGGACCCGTTGTTTGGAATATTGATGTTGAACTGCGGTAGTCCCCCGTTCAAGGAGAGATCACCTTGATTCACGCCAGGGATTCCAAGCGCTGTCCCTAGGGGTTGGTTGTAATCTGGTCCCTGTTCATTGATATGTACGCGAAACCATCCAAAGCGGAAGTCTGTTAGCCATTTTGAAGATAGTGCATAGTCACCGCCGGCCGCCACGCTCTGATCCAGCGCATTATCGGTACCGGCGAAGCCCCCGGCTCCAAATCCAGCACCCCCTGCCGCCCCGAAGTAGGGCGGCCCATCCAAGCTCGAATTAAAGCGCGTGTACCGTCCAAACGTGTGAAACGGCACCCGCACCTGACCGTCGACTCGCACGTCAAATTGATCCGTGTTGAACCCGCCTGAGCCTGACGCCAAATAGTTGTTGATGATGTTGCTTCCGTTGTTCGGCAATGGCATCATTTTTATCAGGTTCACTGCCGGCGCCGAAAGCCTGGAAGCAGGAATCACGTTATTCGGGAACAGCGTACGCCCGGCGACACCATTTGGATTTGATTCGGGATCGTAGGCCTGATAAATAGAGCCACCCTGGAGCGCGGGGTTGAGGTACTCACTCAAGTTGCATGCGCTTCCAGATGTACATGTATTGTGTGCCAAGGCGGTCGGAACGGTCGTCACGGCCGTATTTCCAGTTTTCTCGCGCAGTCCCTGGTAATCGCCAAAGTAGAATAGTTTGTCTCTCTTGATTGGCCCCCCTACGGCGCCTCCAAATTGATTGAATAGAAACGGCGCAATGTATCGCCCGGTGAGGGAACTCGGCGCAAATTGTGTAAAGGGGTCGCGAGCCTGTTGAGCGTCCGAACGGCGAAACTCAAATACAGAACCATGAAAATTATTGCTTCCTGATTTGGTTTGGGCCACAACCAAACCTGCAACTGCCTTCCCGAATTCCGCGTCATAGTTTTGGGACGTCACCTTCATCTCAGAGACTGCGTCGAGGTTTGGGTTAATGACCGCAACACCTATAATTGGATCCTGATTATCCGTCCCGTCCAGTTCATATCCCGTGGCGAACGGAAGTTGCCCGTTGACCTCGATCTGTTCACTTTGCTGAGGATTTGTAGCCTGCCCAACGTTCCATCCGATATAGCTTGTGCCCGGCGTGAGCAGTTCAAATTCTGTAAAGTTTCGATTGAGGTTCGGCAGATTCTCGACAGCGCGAGGATTCAGAATCATGCTTACATCAGCGCGAGCAGTCTGTAGAAGAGGTGCGCCACCCGTGACCTCGACGGTATTCGTCGAATACCCTACTTGAAGCTTTACGTCTACCTTTGGGGATGTATCAGCATAGACGATCACGTCCGAAGTAGTTAATGTTTCAAATCCCGGAGCGCTGACCTGAATGCTGTAGGTGTCCGGGATCAGATGGTCGACTCGGTATTGCCCGGATGCATTGGTTTGCGTGGTCACAGAAATTCCCTTGGAGACGTCTGTGACTGTGGCCGTGGCGTTGGGCAGGAGAGCTCCGGTCCTGTCAGTTACTGTGCCGAAAACGGATCCGTACACCGCCTGAGCTCGACCCAGAATGGCGCCGCTGATAATCCAAAAGACACCTAAAACAAACCAGAAGCAGAAGGCGACCAGGAATCCGTCACTGATAGCGATACGACGTTGGATACAAAATGACGCTTTCATTACAGCCTCCCGAATCGTTTCAAACGCGCATGGGGACGCCCAGAAGTCCTTCGATGGTTCTCTATTTCGCAGCGATGGTCAGAAAGCGATCGCGTAGGCGCTCCTGACCAGCCTTGTCTATTCCAAGGCCGTTCTCGAACTACCCTTCGATACCTCCATATTGGGTCCGATCTCTGCTAGCCCGGATCCTTCAGAATCCGCGAGGACGTTGAGCCAAACGTCCTTTACCCCTGGTAGCAAGTCGTCTGGGCGTTTCTTCCGCCCTGCCGCAGTACGAAGGTCGAAGTCGTTCCTCAACCCGAGTGCAGCCAGCTTATTCATGTCGTCGCGCGTAATAGGATTCAGTTCGCCCGAGCGATAGACGACGCCGAGACGTACTACCGATCCCTCTCGCGTGGTGTTACCCCCTACGTCGCGCAGATTCGGCACGGAGGCGATATCTAAACTCGTGTCAGGAGCAGGTGAACCCTGCGCCGAAGCAGTTAGGGTGAGGGAAAGCATCACGACCGCAACAATAGTGGGCATTGCCCACACGGAAACCAAAGCCTCCAATATCAAGGTTCACTCTCCTTAATATGGCTCTTCACCAGAGAGGGACTCTCCCACCACGGAGCAGTGCCATGAAGTCATGATCGGCAATTTCGCGATCGCTTTGGCTAGAACGGTACGGAACAACATGGGATCGGGGAACTGGTAAAAATCATAGGTTTCACAAAACTTGCTGGGTTCCGGCTGCCAAAGTCAAAGCTACACCCCAGAGCTACGCGCCAGAATTGCCACCCGGACTGAGAGGCACGAAAGCGTGGATCGTTGTACCACGCTTGAGTTGGGATTCAATCGAGAGCGTGCCGTTCACGATCTTCAGCCGCTCATCCATGCGGATTAGCCCAAGTCCCCGGCCTGCTTTTGCGGCTTCGACGTCAAACCCGGATCCGAAGTCGCTAACCGTAAGATGAACCTCATTCGGCGTTCCCCACGAACGTAGATCGAAGTGCCGTACTCCACTATATTTCACTGAATTGTGTAGAGCTTCTTGCAGTACCCGGATGAAGCAAAGAGAAATGTCGGGCGACAAGGTGCTGGGTAAATCGTGTGTTTCAAAGTCGATCTCCACGTTCTGCTGCTCGCCGAATTCTTTGCAGAAGCCTCTCATGGCAGTGGCTAGGCCCAGATATTCCAGTTTCGATGAGTGCAATCTATGCGATAAGGTTTGGATATCGGTTGCTATCTCGGAAATTTGATTCGTCAATTCTCCGACACGGCTGCGAACTCCAGGCAAATCTGCGGGTCCTTGATGAAGTTGCGGTAGGTTGGTAGCCAAAAGTGCGAGGCATTGACCAATGTCGTCATGAAGGTCTTAGGGCTGTATCGGAAGAGGTCGGTTAGCCGCGCGGAACAGATCCCTGCCGGATTGGCTGCAAAGTCCGGTGCTCTCAAGCGGAGAAGACTACAGATCAAACGGCAACATGGTCACAGCATGAACTAGCGCGGAAAAGACGCCTGCGGCTTGGAAGCGCTGACGCGCTCCCACTTTACCGCACTACGACGACCGCTTGAAGATTACCCACCGAAGTTTGCCTATGAAGGCAAAGAGTCGCAAGACGCCCCGGAAGCTGCCAATCGATGAAGACGATCGAGAGACGCAGAGGGAAATTAGACAGCGTTAGGAAGTGGGGACGCGCCGCTTTTTTCCTCGGGCTCGCACTAATCGTAAGCGCGGGGTCTTGGTCTTTGTTTTTCGCGGGACTGCCGCTGCACCGGTTGTGGCAGACGTGGGGACGTGTATTTGCCGTGATCTCAATTTGCATATTTCTGCCATGGCTGTATGCCGCCGCCACTACCCTAAACCTTTGGTTATATGCCGCAAGGTTGAGAAGCATTGATAGAGACTTCGCACGTGGGAAGTCCGGCAGACGCTATGGATCGGGTCGACAGGTCAGTGACCGAATAGTCGTTAGCCTTGATCGGAAATGCCTCGGGGC
>DATAQX010000497.1:0-6180 GCA_036264455.1 Silvibacterium sp.
CCGTAGCACGCGTGCTTCATGCGTGGGCAAGAAAGTTGGGGAACTGGCGCGAGCGCGTGTCGCCATGCGCGTTGCACTCAGATGCGCATGGGCATGATGATGTAGCGGTACTTGTATTCGGCGTCAGCGTCTTCAGGACGAACCTGGCCGGCCGATTGCGCGTCCTTGAATTCGAGCCGCACTTCGCCGGCATTCCCAATTGCCTTCAGAAAATCGATCAGGTAAGCAGAATTAAAGCCCACTACCAGAGGGTCAAAGTTGTACGGAGTTTCGATCGTGTCTTCCGATTCGCCGGAGTCGGTTGAGGAAGACGAGATCTTCAATTCGTTCTGCTCCAGCCGAACCTTGACCGCCCCCGAGCGTTCGTCGGCAAATTGCGCCACGCGCTGGATCGAGCCCATCAAGTCTTCACAGCGGACGACAACGAACTTATTGTTGTCGCGCGGCATCACGGCCTCATAGTTGGGGAATTGCCCGGTGAGCTTGCGGCTGGTGAGCACGCGGTGGCCGATGCGAAAGAAGAGGGTATTGTCGTCGTCGGCAAACTCGATGCTTTCAGCGTCGGTATTCGAGAGCAGCAACTGCAGCTCAGCCAGGGCCTTGCGCGGAATGAGTGTCTTGCGTTCGCCGCTGACATTTGAGAGTGTCTCGCCGCTTTTTTCGATGTGCGCCAAGCGATGGCCGTCGGTGGCTACCATGGCCAGTGACTCCGCTTTCAGGATGAGCAGGGCGCCGTTCAGCGTGTAACGCGATTCTTCGTTCGAGATGGCGAAGATCGTCTTCGAAATGCAATTCCTGAGTGAAGCCGAGGGGATGCTGGTAACGCTGGTCTGAGGAAACTCCGGCACCTGCGGGAAGTTAGCGCGAGCCATCCCCACCATCTTGGTATTCGACCGGCCCGAGCGGATCTGAATCCAGTGATTCTCCATCAGCTTGACTGAGATGTCACCATCAGGCAGCAGCTTGATGTAGTCGTAGAGCTTGCGTGCGGGGATAGTGCAGGAGCCGGGCTTCTTGACCTTAGCGGGGCACGAGGTCTTGATGCTCTGATCCAGATCAGTGGCGGTAATAACTACCTTGTCGCCCTCGGCCTCAATGAGAAAGTTCGAGAGGATCGGGATGGTGGTCTTGCGCTCAACGACGCTTTGCGTCGCAGTTAGTTCGCGCAGCAGGTCTTGACGGCTGATGCTGATTTCCATGGCGGAACTCTGGATGGCGCCCCGCCCGGATTTTTCCTGCTCAATATCTAAACCCGTTCCCACGTTTGCGCCTGCCATGTTACCCCCCAATACGGTTTCGCCCACTGTACACCACGCCGAAGTGAAGTTTGAAGCCGGGAATACAGATGGCTTCATTCTAGTGACAAATTCTGGAGTTGGCTCTCTGGAAAAAGGGGTTTTTATCGAGGAAATTCAGTGATGGCGGAAACTATGATAACCGTCGACGAAGGTCATGGACTCCGCACCTGGGCAAGGTGCACTGTACTGCTGCTGCTTCAAGTTTAAGTAATTCTCTATCCCGTAGTAGTAATCGTTTGGCTCGGAAAAGTGGAAAGATGAGAGAAAACCGCTCTGGAGACGGATTTCAGCAATGGTCTTGTTTTAGAAAAGTGGTTCCGGGGATTTTGCAAAAGCTGGAAGACTGGGTGGAAAGCTCGCACAACAGGAGGCGTTCTCCTACTTCTTCACAGCGCCCTCTTTCGAGCATGTGGAAATGGATAGTGCCTGAGTGGAAAGCTCAGTCCGGCACAGGCTGTGAGCGGGTACCGAAGAAACCAACTTTCAACAGAGGATGGCTTCTCATCAAAGGCGAGCTGTTTTACATCGCCTCGCCGTTGTTGTCTCCGTCACCGTTGCCATTGCCACCGTCGCTGGTAGCTGACCCATGATTAAGCGTCACTCCGCCGTTCGTCGTTTCGGCGTGAATCGTAGGGCCGCCGCCGCCGATATCGGTGGCAAGGTGATGCTTGATCTCTCCCTGAATCGTGATAGGGAAGTTGACCTCGATGCCGCCGTTGACCGTGCCAGTTTCAAGATGAGCGGAGTAGTGCTCGGGAATATTAAGTGCGATGCCACCGTTTGTGGTCTCGGCGTTGAGACCTTTGCCGTTCCAGCGGTCGCCGGAGAGCGAGATATCGAGCCCGCCGTTCACCGTGCTGCCCTGGACATCGCCAGCGAGATCGGAGAGATCGACTCCACCGTTGGTGGTGTCGAACTTGAGGTCGCCGTTAAGGTGCTCGAGGCTGATGCCGCCATTCATAGTCTTGAGTTCGGCTGAGAGCTGGCGTGGGGCATGGATGACGTAGTTGATGCCGTAGCCCTGATGTCCCCAGTGAAAATTCGGACCCTTGTCGTGGATCGTGCCGCCGGCAGTTTCGATCTGAATCTCGCGAAGGATATCAGCCGCCTCAGAAGTGGTATTCGCCCAGCCCTCGACACGCGCTTCGATACGCACATCCTGCCGATCTTCACCCAGGATGTGAATGCCGCCGTTCATGCTGGAGACGTTCAGCCTCTCCGGCTTCGCGATGGTAATCGACCGCACCTCGCACGCATGCTCCTGGTGGCCCCAGCCCCAGTTCGTGTGGTCCTTGTCTACGCCCGTGCAGTCACGAATGCTCCACCCGTCGGCTGTGGCGAGCGCCCTGCCGTCCGGTTGAGCATCCAGGTGTTTAGCATGCGCATGAAATCCATTGACGAAGCCGCGCCAGCCATGATTCCAGGGCTGTGAGCCGGCACCGACGATAATGGCGAGTACGACTGCGAAGATTGCGAAACGGCGCATGGGATAACCCTCTGCTGGACGGTACGGAGGCTGTGTCATGGGAGTTCCTTAAAACTTCAACCATGAAGAACAGCACGCAGTGGACCAAATCGCATAACCCACAACTTGTTTGGAATCAATCGTTTTACAGAATATCTATAGAGAAAAAGTGTCCGCTTAAGACCAGAGGTGTTCGAGAGTGGACAACTCTGAGCGGATCGGGGAGGTCAGCGGTTCCATGCCGAAACTCTTTGCGACAGTCGTCGGGGGGCCAACGGAATAGAAGAACGTCGTGGCGCTCTTGCGCAGGAGCTCGATTATGTCTCAGACGCGACTGTTGCGGAGAAGCAATTGTCGTGCTCCCGGTCAGCGCTGGCTGGACGGTGCCGGCGTCCTGGTAATCGCCGCCACACTCGTCGTCGACGTACCGGTAATTGATCTGAGGATTAATGCTGCCCGGGATGGGAGGCAGACGCACATGGATCTTTTCGACTGGCCGCCATGCCAGGGCTGGGAGCCGGCGACGACCACGACGAACAGGACAGCTGTGAAGATTGCGAAGCGACGCATGGGATGACCCTCTGATGCACGATACGGAGGCTGTGTCATGGGAGTTCCTTAAAACTTCAGTACAGAGAGAAGCACGCAATCGGCCAATTGCTGCGACGCGCAATCTGCTCAGAATCAATAGATCCACCAAATATTCAAGGAGCGGAGTGTCCGCTTGGAGGCAGAGGTGTTCGGTAATGGACAGGTCCTAAGTGAATCGGGCGAGTCTAGCGCTTCCGCTCCCAGAACTCTTCGTGGCGGTCGTCGTGATAGCGAATGCCTTTGACTTCTCCTTCGGAGTCTTTCTCGAAGGTCAGGCGGGTAGGGCTTCCGGTGGGATAGAAGAATGTCGCGGCGCTTTCGGGCAGAAGCTCAATCGTGTCTCCAACGCGGTTCTTGGTGAACAGGTGGTCGCCCTGCCGAGTGATAGTCGCCTGAATGGTGCCCGCGTCCTCATAATCGCCGACATAATTGTCGTAGATCTCGGGATTGATTTTGGTGGGGACAGGATGGACCGGCACCAGGACCTCTTCAGCGGCAGGCAGGAGCTTGGGAATAGTGCTGAGGCGATGCTCAAGGAGCCAGCGGGGGAGCTCGGGGTTGGCATAGGCTTTGTCCCAGGCGTTGTGCCGCCACCCTGCATACTCCCAGTAACGCACATTGCCGCCGGCGGCCTTGAGGGCGTCATACAACAGGCCGGCCTGTTTGGCACTTACGATGTTGTCGTCTGCCCCATGAAAGATCCAGATGGGGGTACGGCCGATGGCGTGTGCATATTCCCCCGGCAGCGTGGCGCTCTCGCGCCAGCGATCAGGCTTGTAAGACCAGAAGACTCCTCCGCTGACCGGGGCAATCGCGGCGAAGCGATGCGGGTTGTAGCGAGCCAGCTCGTAGACTCCATAACCGCCGAGTGAAAGACCAGTGAGATAAGTGCGGTCGCGGTCGCCATGGAACTCCTTTGTGTCCTGATCGAGCGCAGCCAGCGCCATCTGCATCATGTCGGGATCGGTCCAGTGATGATGGCCAAATGGAACCTGTGGCATGACCACGACGAAGGGCCAGCGGTCGGGGTGTAGTCGAATGGCTTGCGGCAGGCCAATCTGCGTCTCATCCATACCCTCGGAGCCACGCTCGCCGGAGCCATGAAGAAAGAGAATCACCGGCCACAAGGTGTGCTCATTCCAGTTCTCCGGGAGATAGACCTGGTATTTGTAGGTGACACCGTTAACGGTGACATGACGATTAAGGAAACCGGTGTCGTAGTGGCGAGGGAAGGCGCGCGCGGGAAGAACCGCGACGAAAGAGAGAAGAGGAACGATCAGCCAGCAGGCCAGTCGGCGTGGGATCACTGCTGGACAGGATAACGCGGAATGGCGGCGAATCAGCGAGAAAGCGGAGGCCTCCGGATAAAGTACAGAATCGCCTCCGTTGACCGGACATCATAGCCTTCAGGAGGCTTGACGATGAAAATCGTGATTTTCGGAGCGACTGGTGGAACAGGCCGGGAGCTGGTCAGGCAAGGTCTGGCTGCCGGATACGAGGTTACGGCGTTTGCGCGCAACCCCACAGCCTTTTCCCCAAAGGAGCGGCTGCGGGTGGCCCAGGGGAACGCCTTGGATCGTGTAGCCGTAATCGCAGCGATCGCCGGACAGGAAGTTATTCTGTCGGCCCTGGGAGGCCGTTCGTTAGGAGACAGCGAACTGTTGCCTCGTTCGATGGAGCACATTCTTGCCGGGATGCATCAGCATAGCGTGCGACGGTTGATTGTGCTGGGCGCGGCGGGAACGGTCGAGGGGACGCAAAAGCGCATCTCGCTTGTGCCTCGGATGTTCTTTGCCGTTTTCAAGGCGACACTGCTCCGAAAGCCTTTTGCGGCGCAGACCGAGATGCAGCGAATAATCCGGGAGAGCGACACAGAATGGACGATCGTGCAGCCTCCTCGGTTGTTGAATGTGCCTGGGAGGGGTGAGTATCGCGTGGATGCCGAAGGGCTGCCGGCAGGCGGGGGTCGAATTTCGCGGGCCGATGTTGCGACCTTCATGCTGGGCCAGATCGGTAGCAGTGAGTGGGGCAGACGAGAGCCGTACATCGCCTGGTGAGCTCCCACGACGTCGGCAAGGTAATCCTCCGTCTCTTGTTCCGGCCGCCTTGCAGGCGCAATACTGTCTGAGCCTGCAACAAATCGATGGAAGAGAAAGAAGGGCTAAGAATGAACTTCACGCGCCGGGAGTTTAACCGCCTCGCTGGGCTGGCCGCTGCCTCGCAGTTCGTCTCCGCTGCTCATGGTCAGAACGGAAGCCGCAGCATTGGCTGGTGCGTCGTCGCCCTCGGGCGGATTTCGATGGATCACTTCATGCCCGCCATGAAGACGTCGCAGACCGGAAAGATCGTGGCGCTGGTGAGCGGACATCACGACAAGGCAGAGAAGCAGGCGGCGATCTACGGCTTGCCGTCTACTGCAATCTACAGCTACGAGAACATGGACGCGATTCGCGATAACCCACAGATCGATGCTGTTTACATCGCGCTCCCCAACAGCATGCACGCCGAGTACACGATTCGCGCGGCCCGGGCAGGGAAGCACGTGCTGTGCGAGAAGCCCATGGCCACCAGCGTCTCCGATTCAAAGTCCATGATCGAGGCGTGTAAAGCGGCGAACAAAAAGCTGATGATCGCCTATCGCTGCCAGTACGACCCGACTCACCTGAAGGCCATCGCACTGATTCGAAGCGGAGCGCTGGGGCAGGTGCAGGCCATTGAAAGCGCATTCGGATTCAACTGTGGAGCCGGTGAATGGCGTCTCAACCGAAAGATGGCTGGCGGTGGTCCGCTGATGGACGTGGGTATCTACTGCCTCAACGCGTCCCG
>DATAQX010000572.1:0-9221 GCA_036264455.1 Silvibacterium sp.
AAAGAAGGCGATGACGTCGAATTCGACATCGTGGAAGGACAGAAAGGACCGCAGGCAGACCAGGTGACTCGCCTGAAAGAAATCGCTTAGCCCGCCAACCACTCATGTATGCGCCGCTTCTCGCTGGAAGCAGGATGGGCGTGTGTGTTTTTTCGAGCATCTCTTTTCCCGTGACCCAGCCACTTGTGCAGGCTGGGTTTTCTATTTGGAATAGACCATAATCAGATTCGCAATGGATAATCGCACGATTGCACAACTGCTGGCTGAAACGGCCGATCTGCTGGAGATCGACAATGGCGATTCCTTTCGCATCCGCTCCTACCGGCGCGCCGCCGAGGCAGTGGAGTCCAGCACGATCCAATTGAGCGAAATCGCGAACGATCCGAAGAAACTGCAGGAGATTCCCGGCATCGGGAAGGGCATGGCGGCCAATATCCGCGAGATGGAAGAGACCGGCACTCTGCCTTTGCGCCAGGAATTGCTCGCGAAATACCGGCCCAGCATGCTCCAGCTAATGAAGCTGCCCGGCATGGGCCCGAAGACGGTTGCGCTGCTGTGGGAGTCGATCCAGGTAGGCTCGGTGGACGAGCTTGAGGCCGCAATTGCCGCGGAGAAGCTGAATGACCTGCCCCGCTTCGGCAAGAAACAGATTGAGAAGCTGCGCAAGGGCATCGAGGAGTACAAGAAGAACAGCGGGCGCTTTCTGATCGACGATGCGGAGGCCGCAGCGGAAAAGCTGATCGAGTATCTGCGGGCATTTCCCGGGCTGGACACGATCGAGCCGGCGGGCTCGCTCCGCCGGGGCCGGGAAACCGTCGGCGATCTGGACATTCTTGTGACCGGCCCGGCCTGCGCCGAAGACAAAGTCGACGCGGCGGTCGAATACACGGCTGCCTACCCTCCCATAGCCGGCCTCATCGCAAAGGGCCAGAACAAAGTCAGCTTCCGGCTGCGTAACGGCCTGCAGGTCGATGTGCGGCTGTTACCCGAAGCCTCGTATGGCGCGGCGCTACAGTACTTCAGCGGCTCGAAGATGCACAACGTTGTCGTGCGGCAGCGCGCGCTGAAGCTGGGATACACACTGAATGAATACACGCTGGCCCGGATGGATGACGGATCGGTCGTCGCGGGCCGGACCGAGGAAGACATCTACGCCGCGCTGGGGATGGACTGGATTCCTCCCGAAATGCGGGAGAACAACGGCGAGATTGAAGCGGCGGAGGCGCACCAACTGCCGGCACTTATCGAGCTCGGCGATATACGCGGCGATGTGCATATGCACACGACCGTGACCGATGGGCGTAACACAATCCTCGAGATGGCTGAGGCAGCGATCGCGCAAGGGTACGAGTACATCGCCATCACCGATCACACGAAAAATCTGGCCATGACCTTTGGGCTGGACGATGAGCGAGCACTTGAGCACATCGAGAGGATTCGCGAAGCAGACGCCGAGTTAAATGGGCGGATTCGCATCTTTACCGGCATCGAGGTGGATATCCTCAGCGACGGCGCACTCGACCTGTCGAATGAAGTGCTAGCCCAGATCGATGTAGTGATCGCCAGCGTGCACAGCCTGTTCAATATGCCCGAACAGGCGATGACCGAACGGGTGCTGCGCGCCATTGAGAATCCTTACGTGCGCATCCTGGGGCATCCTACGGGCCGCCTGCTGCTACGCCGCGAGGGCTTTCAGATTAACCTGCCGGTTGTGCTGAGGCGCGCTGCAGAGTTGGGGGTCGCAGTCGAACACAATGCATATCCCGACCGGCTGGACCTGTGCGATCGCGACCTGCGCCTGGCAAAGGAACTGGGATGCAGGATCGTGGCGAACACCGACTCGCATCATACAAGCCACATGGAGAAGATGCGCTATGGCGTCAAGCAGCTTCGTCGCGCATGGCTGCGTAAAGAGGATGTGCTGAACACGCTGCCGGTGGGGGAGTTTCTGGCCGCGCTGAGGCCACGGCCAATAGGATCTGAACCCGTTTCTGTTGCGAATAGAATCCGAGGATTGTGAGTACCCAAAACAAGATGAGTGACGAAACGAAATCCAGCAACGCATGGCTCTCTGTGGGGGGTGCGTTCGTCTTTGTAGTACTGGCCATCGGCGCTTATGTGTATTTCAATACCAGGCCGCCCGTGCATGCCGGGGAAGTGCTTAGCGTCGACACCTACCCCATCCATCGCGACCTGAGCACTGGACCCAACAGAGGGTCCACAACGGAAGGGATTGCGGGACAAGCCGACACCTACGATGAACTACTGGTATTGACCAACGTACGCATCAAGAACCAGACCGACATCCCGCTATTTCTGCATGATATGTGGGCTGTCGCGGATCTGCCCGATGGGGATCAGCGCAGCCTGGCGGCCACGCAGACAGATTTCGCAAAGGTCTTCGTGGCCTATCCCGACCTCAAGCTACTGCGGAAAGATCCTTTGCCTCGCGACATCACGCTACAACCGGGACAGCAGGTTGAAGGGATGATGATCTTCAATTACCCGATCAGCAAAGCACAATGGGACTCGCGGAGCGGTCTGGACATCACGATGACCTTTCAGCATCAGAAACCGCTCCTGCTCCACGTCGACAAACAATAGCCCAGCTACTGGCCTGAAGTACTTACAGGCACGGGCGCACTCTTGGGGGTTGCGATGTAACCCTTCACAGTGTTCTTGTCGACGCTGTTGATTACGAGTTCATAAAGCAGGTTGTCCTTGCCGGTATAGAACTGCACCGGCTCGTTCAGTCCGCGATCCTTCTTTTCGATCTGCTTGTCGTCCGCGTAAACCTCCAGCGTGTAGCGGCTGTGTTTTACGTCGGCCTTCTTCAGTTCGAGGCTCACCGTGGAGACCGGTTTCTTCTGGCCCTTGGTGAGCGTGAACTCGAAGTAGTTGCGGTCGCCCTTGTGCTTCAGGATCTCCAGCTCACCATGATTTGTCGCGATCAGTCCGCTCTGTACGCCCAGGTCGCCCTTCATGCTCTGCAACTGCGATTCGGCGTTCTGGAGTTCGGTCTTAGTCTGGGTCAGGTCCGTCTTCACGCCGCCCACATCGGTCTTCACGCCCGATACATCGGTTGAAACCGAGCTGACGTGCTGCTCCGTGGCTGCCTGCGCGCTCTCCAGCCGCTTGGTGTCGGCCTGCTGGCGACGCAATAGTTCCTGAGCCTTGGTTTCGAGCTGTTGCTGCGTCAGCCCGAGCGAGTGTCCCAGGGTTTCGGTGGTTACTTTGAGGCGGGCGTTGGTGTCATCGAGTGCAGCCGCAAGCTTTTCATTGCGTTGCTGCGCCTGGGAAAGCTGCGCCTCGGCATTGTTCACTCGTCCTGAAAGATGGTAGCTCCATGCCAGACCGGCAATGGCGGCGATGACGGCGACGGCCAACAACGCGAGGAAAAGCCCCGAAAAGCTGCGCTGCTCGGGGACCACAGGTGTTTCACTCATTTCTTTTCTTCCCTTTCGTTCGTGTGAGCTGATGAGCCGAAGATTAGAGCATTTTCTATAGACGTGTCAGCAGCAAACTGTGTTGCGCTCTCATCTTCATGGGATGAAACGGTTCTATGTTGGATGAAAATTGCGCAACCGGGGTTTGCCGAACGGCCTGAAGCTCTGGCACGCTCAAGAATCGCGCTCCTGAATCACACCATAAAATAGACATGTGAACCACACCGAAGTAGCCATCGCAGGCGGAGGAATCGTAGGGCTTTCGGCAGCGCTCGAACTCGCAGCCGCCGGCCTGCAGGTCACGGTCTTTGAGCGGGGCCGCGCGATGGCGGAGTCGTCCTCAGCCGCCGCAGGCATGCTCGCAGCGCGAGACCCCGAGAACCCTCCGGCGCTGCGGCAGCTGGCGGAGCTGAGTTTGCGTCTCTACCCTCAATTCCTGGCAGAGGTAGAGAGGCTTTCCGGCATCCGTATACCCATTCGAACCACGCGGACGATCCAGGGCTCGCGGCATCTGCCGGATGGTTTTCGCGCGCTCGACGCTTCCGAGTTGAACGCCCTCGTACCGGGACTGGTGATCAACGACCTGCATTTCTTCTCGCTCGACGAACAGAGCCTCGATCCCCGCAACCTGGCCCAGGCGCTGCCAGGGGCCGTCCGGGCCGCCGGCGTGACGCTGCTTGAAGACACTGCAGTAACAGCCGTTGCCGTACAAACCGGCGGGGTGACGATTGAAACCAGCGCTGGACGCTGGAGTGCGCACAGCTTCATTCACTGCAGCGGTGCATGGGCGGAGACACTTACCGGCATCCCGATCACTCCGCGCAAAGGACAGATGGTGATGGTGGAAGGTCACGGCCCGCAGCGCCTTAACGTCGTCCTGCGAACGCCTGAAATTTATCTGGTCCCTCGCGGCGATGGCCGCATTGTCGTAGGAGCGACGGTCGAAGACGCGGGTTTCGACAAGCAGGTGGACCCGGCAGCGATCTCCCGATTGCTGGACACAGCGGCTGCGCTCTGGCCGCCAACACGGACAACGCCAACCATCGAATCATGGGCCGGGTTGCGGCCAGCCTCACCAGACGAGCTGCCGGTAATCGACGCCTGCGGCCCGCACTGCTGGCTGGCAGCGGGGCACTTTCGCAACGGGATTCTGCTGGCGCCCGCGACTGCTCGGCTGCTGCACAAACTGATTACAGGCAAAACTCCGGACATCGACCTCAAACCCTTCCGATGCGGCCGATTTACTGCCTCATCCGTCCATTCTTAAAGCCTTTTGGAGCAGGGAAACACGAACAGCGAATGACAATGGCTACCGCGCTACGTTATAAAGAATCTTTAGCCCTTTTTGCCCGCGAGCCCGTCTTCTGACCCTGCGCCGAATGCCGGCGTTGAAGCATCTGTAACATTAGATATAGTTTCAGGCGGCAGATAATCGAGCAGCGCCGAAGGGACGAGAAATCGGGGCACAATAAGATTTCGATTCACAGCTGGAGGAAGAAGATAGACGTATGGCGACTGCGGTAGCGGCAAAAGGGCTTGAAGGAATTGTTGCAGCCAACTCCGGCATCTGCTGGATCGATGGCGACGCAGGCGTGCTGGCCTACCGCGGCATCGACATCCACGATCTAGCCGAGCATTCGACATTCGAAGAGACCACCTACCTGCTCTGGCATGGCAAGCTGCCCACCAGGGCCGAATTGGAGTCTTTTTCAAAGCAGCTCGCAGCGGCCCGCCATCTCCCCCCTCAGATCCTCGACCTGCTGCGTTCTTTTCCGAAGACAGCCACGCCAATGGAAGTGCTGCGTACCGCAGTTTCCGCCCTAAGCTTCTACGACCCCGATGAAAAAGCTGTCGATCACGATTCGAATGTTCGCAAGGCCTTCGATCTCACGGCGCAGATCGCCATGCTCGTCGCCGCTATCGACTGCATCCGCAAGGGCAAGGATGTGGTGACGGCGGACCCGGCTCTTTCGCACGCTGGCAATTTTCTGTGGATGCTTACCGGCGAGAAGCCTTCGGAGACGGCAACGCGGGCCTTCGACGTGGCGCTCATCCTGCATGCCGACCATGAGCTGAACGCCTCCACCTTCGCTGCGCGCGTGATCGCCGCCACGCTCGCTGACATTCATTCGGCGATCACCGGAGCCATCGGAGCCCTGAAGGGTCCGCTGCACGGCGGCGCGAATGAAGCTGTCATGCGGATGCTCTTCGAGATCGATAAGGAAAGCACCGACCCTGTCGAATATGTGAAGACAATGCTGGCGCAGAAGAAAAAGGTCTCCGGCTTCGGCCATCGCGTGTATCACACCGAAGACCCCCGCGCGACCCATCTGCGCAAGATGTCAGAAGATCTCGGCCGCTCGGCCAACAATCCCAAGTGGTTTGAGATGTCCCGCAGGATCGAGCTCTTCATTGGCGCGGAAAAGAAGCTCAACGCCAATGTCGATTTTTACTCCGCCTCCACGTACACCACTCTGGGCATCGACCTCGATCTCTTCACGCCCATCTTTGCCGTCAGCCGTATTGCCGGCTGGGCCGCACACGTAATCGAACAGCTCGATGACAATCGGCTCATCCGCCCGCGTGCTGAATATATCGGTCCGGAATATCGGACGAAGTACATACCGGTCAGCGAACGGTAGGATCTCCCGCCCCGAAACAAACGAAGGCGTCCTTTGCAGACGCCTTCTGCTTTTACGCCACTACATGTTGCCCTTGCGGCTTGCCGGCGGAATGATTCCGTTCATGCGCAGGTAGACGACCATCTGGCCGTAGTGGTCCATGGAGTGAGCCATCGCTAAGGCTGCCATGGAGGCACGCGTCGCCTTATAGGTCTCTGGACCCTTGAGCGCAGTGAAGGCGTTCTGCGGTGTAATGGACCCGATGGCGGCGTTGGCGAAGCTGAAGCTGGCGTTCAAGGCCTTCATGATCTCGTCCTTGGTCTTGAGAGAATCCAACGTCTTGGGATCGATTTCCCCGGCGATGCCCCACCCGCGGAAAAAGTAGTAATTCGCCTGGGCCACATGCTTCACCTGCTCGCCGAAGGTGCGCACTCCCTTGAATTCGCCGGGACTGGTGGGAGCAAAGTCGTATTTATCGGCGGGCATGGCATCGGCTGCTTCCACAAACTCCTTTTCAAATTGGCCCATCATCGCGTTCAGGCTCTCGCCGGGGGCAATTGGCGTGCCCTCGACGGCCATCTTCGGCTTTTCCTTTTCCGCCTGCGCCCACGCGCCCAACGGCATCGACAATGCTGCACTACAAGCTACGGCTGCGATCCATCGTTTTGTATTCATGGGTTTTTCTCCTCCAGGAGACTGCGCAGACAGGCTATCAGAGACACCGCTCTTTGACTTCCTCTCAGTGACGAATAGCCGCATTTCCGGGCCGTAGCCGGGAACCGTAAACCTGTAAGATGGGCGTTGCGTCCTCTATGGATACTCAGCCTCGTTTCGACCTCAACGGACAAATTGCCCTGGTCACCGCCGCAGGCCGTGGACTCGGCCGCGCCATCGCGCTTGCGCTAGCTCACGCCGGAGCCGATATCGCCCTCGGACTCCGCAACATCGAACGCCACGGCAACCTGCCGGAAGAGATCACCGCTCTTGGGCGCCGTTGTTTGCCGCTGCAGATGGAGATGACCGACCTCACCCAGGTGCGCGCGGCCATCGATGCAGCCGTCGACCACTATGGCCGACTAGATATCCTCGTCAACAATGCCGGGATCGCCCCGAGCAATCTTGCCGAGGATGTCACCGAGAGCGACTTCGACCACACCCTCGCTGTCAATCTTAAGGGAACGTTTTTCGCCTGCCAGGCGGCCGGACGACACATGATCCGCCAGTACCAAAGTGGCCAGAGCGGCGGCCGCATCATCAATATGGGTTCGCAGGCAGGATTTGCCGCCTTGCCGACCGAATCCATCTACTGCATGACCAAGGCGGGAATCGCGCACCTCACCAAATGCCTCGCCGTCGAGTGGGGCCAGTATGGAATTAATGTTAACGCGGTAGCACCCACCTTCATCTGCACCGACGGAACCCGCCCCGTGCTCTCCGACCCAGCCTTTCGCGCCGATGTAGTCGAACGCATCGCAGGCCTGCACCGCATCGGCGAACCGGTCGAGGTTGCCGGGGCCGTTGTCTTTCTTGCTTCACCGGCAGCCTCGCTTATCACCGGCCACACGATTCTTATTGATGGTGGCTGGACAGCACGGTAGTCGCTCAATCAATGACCCACATGCGTGACTAACCCTTTCTCCCCAGCCCCGGTAAAATAGAATCATGCGCCGCATCTACATGGACGCCAACGCCACCACGCCTCTGCTTCCCGAGGTGCTGGATGCGATGCGTCCGTGGCTGCTCGAAAATTTCGGCAATGCATCCTCGATCCACCAGCACGGCCAGCAGGCGCGCGCGGTCGTCGAACATGCGCGGGAGAGCGTGGCACGACTGCTCAACTGCCGCGAGTCGGAAATCGTCTTCACCTCGGGCGGCACAGAGAGCGACAACCTCGCGGTCTTTGGTGTCATGCAGCAAGGCGGCCTGATCAAGCCGGGCGACCATCTCATCACTTCGTCAATTGAGCATCATGCGGTCCTGCATGCAGCCGAACGGCTTCGCGAGCGTGGCATCGAGGTAACGTTTCTGCCCGTGTCAAGAGAAGGCAGAGTCGATCCCGACGATATCCGGCACGCCCTGCGCCCGAACACTAAACTGATTAGCGTGATGATGGCGAACAATGAGACCGGCGTCATCCAGCCGGTAGAAGAAATCGGCCGCATCGCGCAGGAAGCCGATATCTGGTTCCACACTGACGCGGTGCAGGCGGCCGGCAAGCTCCAGATCGACGTCAAGGCCATCGGCTGTGACCTGTTGAGCATCTCCGGACACAAGATGCACGCACCGCAGGGCACCGGTGTCTTGTATGTTCGACGGGGAACGCGCATCGAGCCGCTCTTCTTCGGGGGCGCGCATGAGCGTCAGCGCCGCGCCGGGACGGAGAACGTCGCCGGCATTGTCGGTTTGGGCCGGGCGTCGGAGCTCGCCGCCGTCGCTCTCAAGGACGGAACAATGGACCGCGTTGCCAGTCTTCGCGATCGGCTGGAACAGGGCATCCTTGCCCGGGTGGAAGATTGCGCGATCAATGGAGCAACAGCCCTGAGCGGTTTTCCCAATCGAGACTCTCGCGTACCCAACACCACCAACCTTCAATTCGAGAATCTCGAAGGAGAAGCGCTGGTCATCGCCCTCGATCTCAAGGGACTCGCTGTCTCCGGAGGATCGGCATGCATGTCGGGAGCTACCGAGCCGAGCCACGTGCTCACCGCCATGGGTCTGGTGTCAGAGCGGGCACGGGCCAGCCTGCGCTTCAGCCTGACCAAGCTGAACACCGAGGACGAAGTAGACGCGGCGCTCGAGCTCGTCCCTGCCGCGGTCGCCCGCCTGCGCGAATTGGCGCCAGTGAACGCAGGAACGCTGGGGTAAAGACCGCGCCATTCGAAACATTGGCTCTGGCTGACAGCTTTTTGGCTGACTGGACCGTAGCTGGCCGCTTCATAGCTGCCCCTGTCATACTTATAGATAGAGTGAACACCGGCTACAACAACACGATCGCCATCGCCATGTCCGGAGGAGTGGACTCCTCAACGGTTGCGGCGATGCTCAAGGACGAGGGCTATGAGCTTGTCGGCCTGACACTGCAGCTATGGAACCAGCGCCGTCTGGCAGGCCACGAGGGCATGCCGGAGCAGGTGCAGGGGCGCTGCTGCTCCAT
>DATAQX010000573.1:0-31780 GCA_036264455.1 Silvibacterium sp.
CTTTCCGGGAATCACCAACGTGGAGCCCGAACTGACCGCTTACCTCTCACAGCAACGGTTCGACGGCAATATTCGCGAGCTGGAACATTGCGTACAGCGGATGTTGTTCGCCAAGGCGGAGGGCGTCTCGCTGGGACTTCGCGATTGGATGGCGCAGTGCAAGGACGAGGGCACGACAAGCCTCGACCTGATCAACGAAGCAGCGGAAACCCTGTGGAAGGCTATCTCGGGAGGCGGATTGCCATGCGCGGCAGCCTTGCGCCTGGCGGAGCGGAACATTCTGGAACTGGCCATTTCCGGCAACCCGCAAACCCGACGTGAGCTCGCGTTGCGCCTCCAAACCAGCGAACGGACCCTCTACCACAAGCTCAAAACTCACCACTTGACCGGGCGCGTGCCCTCCCGTTGAGGCGCGGCGGGACTGCAAGAGTCAGCAGAGTAGCAGACAACCTTTGCAGCCGACGCGCGCGATGAGCTAACTCGTTTCTGAATCCAGCCAGTGTGCTTTTAGCCAACCTGTGTAACCTAACGGACTCAGAACGAGCCCCGGCTTGGTAAGCTACTGATCCTGCTGAGCCGTGCCCGGATGACATCCAGTGAGCAAGCGGCAGTTTTGATTTCTGCAATAGCTGTAGGCCTCTCAGTTACGCGCTGCCAAATCCGGCAGCGCCGGCACGTGGCCATGTCCTTCGCATCGCCAATACGGATCTGTCCCCGCCCTTGATTGCATGGAGGTTCCTCACACGGCGGGGGACGCATCCGCGAATGGATTTAAATGGCCCTCGTCGTGCTGCTACCGTCCGTTCGTCTGTGAGGAGGCATCACGACGCGCGTCGGCGACCAGGTGACATTCCGGCCAGCGAATGTCTTCTTGTGGCAGCGGGAAGAGCCGCTTTCGGCGCTGCCTCTGGATGCGGAGGTCCACGGTCGACTGGTCGGGTTCTCCGACTCCGGTTTGGAGCCGCGCGTCTTTGGCCTGGTCGAGGTGGTGAAAACCCAAACCGTCGTCGTGCGAGTCAGCGACCTTGAAGTGATTGAAACGGAAAGTTAAGGAAAACGATATGCCGCCTGTATTGAGCTACCCCGGTGTTTACATTGAGGAATTGCCCAGCGCTGTTCACCCCATTACGGGTGTGGCGACCGCGATCGCGGCGTTTGTCGGTTACACAGAGCGAGGCATCGACAATCGCGCCGAGCAGATCTTCAGTTTTGGAGATTACGAGCGACTCTTCGGCGGTCTCGGTTCCGACAGCGAGCTGAGTTACGCCGTTCAACAATTCTTCAATAACGGCGGCAACCAGGCGTACGTTGTGCGAGCGCCCCGGGCCGGCGCCACAGGCGCGCAGGTGGTTTTCGGGAGCATGACGTTCACGGCCTTGAGTAGTGGAACCTGGGCGAACGGCGAGTTGACGATTGACGTGGATTTCAGCGGGCTGGCCCAGCCGGTAGTCGGTACCTTCGCCGTGAGTAGCGGCGGGACAGCGGTGACCGGGACCGGCACTTTTTTCACTACCGCATTGAAGCCTAACCAGTGGCTGGTGTTCGCCTCCGATCCCGCGCAGACACCCTGCCAGATCGCCTCGATTGCGAACGATACCAGCCTTACCTTGAACCCGGCCACACCTTATCCCGGTCCAACTACCGCGTCGACGACAGCTGTATTAATTGGGGATCCGCTGGCATTTAACCTCACCATCACAAATCTGGTGGATGGAACGATCGAGACTTTTCCTAATGTTTCACTAAATAACGCCCTGCAGAACTATGTGGTGAACGTAGTGAACGATCCCGACAATGGTTCGCAGCTTGTGGGCGTACAAGTGGCGGGTGCACCGACCACTGCTCCGCCGGCGTCGGGGATAATTGGGACGGCTCTTACCATCTCGAACATCACAAATACATTGGGCGGTTCGACGGCGCTCGCGGGTACTGTGACCGTTACGAATGGCTCGACCGGCGTGACCGGGGCCGGCACGTCGTTCACCACCGCGCTGAAGGTCGGCCAGTGGCTGGTGTTCGCCTCCGATCCGACCGCGACACTCTATCAAATCAGCACGATCACGAACAACACGACCCTGACTTTGGCTTCCAAGTTCACGGGCATGACCACCGCGGGCACGACGGCCAAGCTATCCATTACCATCCCGACGACAGATTGCGGTATTGCGTTCAACGTTTCTTTGCCGGTCACGCTGCCTCCGCTGCCGATCGCCGTAAAGGTTTTTGCTAAGAACGTTCCACTTCCGCTCAGTGTGGCCGGGCTCGCTTCCCAGCTCCAGAAAGCGATCAACGCGGCGCTCAGCGTGCAGATGGCCGGGGCTTTGGTGCAATGCACGGTATCCGGGGTCGGCAGCGGCCAGGCCATCCGGGTCAACGCCTTGCTGCCGCAGGTGCCCGATGCAGTGATCACCATTACCGCACCACCCGGCACAAGCTCGTTGACTGATGCTTCGGTGATACTTGGCCTGAACCCACCGGCCAACGGCAACCCCGCCGGCAAAGGTAATGTAGCTCATTACACGCTGGGCACCAACCACGTCTGGGCGCAGCAAACGAGTTCTCAGCCCGGCTCCGACGGCACAGGGCTTCCCGGCAACAACGAGTTGATCGGCGACCCTGGCACGTTCACGGGAATATACGCTCTGGAGAAGATCGATCTGTTCAACCTGTTGTGCATTGCAGACGCCACGCGCGCCGCACCCGGGAATCCGTCCGCCCTTGATCCGGCAGTGGACCCCAATGCCATTTACGCTGCCGCGGTTGCCCTCTGTGACGCGCGGCGGGCGTTCCTGATTGTCGATTCTCCGCCCTTTGTCAATTCGGTGGCCAAGGCCGTGGATTGGATCACCACCGGACTCACCGTCAAGGATGCCAACGCAGCGGCGTTCTTCCCGCGCCTGCGCCTACCAGATCCGTTGAATAACTTCCAGCTCCGCACCTTCGCTCCCTGCGGAGTCGTCGCGGGGCTCTATTCGCGCATTGACACGACACGCGGAGTATTTAAGGCGCCGGCGGGGACGGAGGCTACACTGTCCGGAGTTCAGGGACTGGTCTATAAGCTGACGGACGCCGAAAACGGCGCCCTGAATCCTCTCGGGCTCAATTGCTTCCGCACATTTCCCGTGTACGGGTCCGTCCTTTGGGGCGCCCGGACATTGCTGGGCGCGGATGCCGACGCCAGCCAGTGGAAGTACGTGCCGGTCAGGCGCGTCGCCCTGTTCCTGGAGGAGAGCCTGTACCGGGGAACGCAATGGGTGGTCTTCGAGCCCAATGACGAGCCTCTGTGGTCAGCCATCCGGCTGAACGTCGGGTCGTTCATGCAGAATCTTTTCCGCCAGGGTTATTTCCAGGGGCAAACGCCCGCCCAGGCTTACTTCGTGAAGTGCGACAGTGAAACCACCACGCAAACCGACATCGATCTGGGCATCGTGAACATAGTGGTGGGCTTTGCTCCGCTCAAACCGGCGGAATTTGTGGTGATTCAGATCCAACAGATAACCAACCAGAGCGGGAGTTAAGGAGCAAGTCAGTGGCTGAATTTACGGTGAACACCCAACGCTTCGATCCTTATAAGAACTTCAAGTTTCGCGTGAAGTGGGACGGCCAATACGTGGCGGGGGTCAGTAAAGTGACCGGCCTCAAGCGCACCACCGAGGTCGTGAAGCACCGCGAAGGAGGCGATCCATCGACGAGTCGCAAATCACCCGGCAAGAACGAATTCGACCCTATCACGCTGGAACGTGGCGTGACTCACGACACCGCCTTTGAGCTTTGGGCGGGGAAGGTTTGGCAGTTAGGTGCACAGCTCGGAGCTGAAGTCTCTCTACAGGACTTTCGCAAAGACATCATTCTGGAGGTGTATAACGAGGCCGGCCAGAAGGTCATCGCCTACAACATCTACCGCTGCTGGGTGTCGGAGTACCAAGCCCTTCCGGACTTCGATGCCAATGCCAACGCCGTCGCCATACAGCACCTCAAATTGGAAAACGAAGGCTGGGAGCGCGATGTTTCCGTGACTGAGCCCACTGAACCCTCCTTCAACGTACCAACCTAGTTTGATGGACCGGGGCTGAGGAACGAGGACTCCGTTCCAGGAATCTCGCTCCCAGCCCAGAGTTCTGGTTTGTTATGCATGGATTATCCGCGATGGAACTTTTGGAGCTCTGGGAGCGTGGCCTCACCCAGCCGCCGGTCGAGCGAGCGTTGTCGCTGCTGACGGCCGCCTGCGCGGAAACCATAGCAGGGCAAATAGCGGGGCTGAGCATTGGTCAGCGGGACGCGCGTTTGTTGGCGCTGCGCGAAGCGTTGTTCGGCCCCGAGGTGGAAGCTTTTGTTATGTGCCCGCGTTGCGGAGAGCGGCTGGAATTGAACTTCAGTGCTAAAGAATTGCGAAGCAGTTGCGAGCCGGAACCGGACCGCGAAGTTGCGCTCAGGATCGACGGGTACGATGTGCGTCTTCGCCCGCCGAATAGCCAGGACTTAATGACGATAGCGAGCCAGGCGGAGTTGGCGGCAAGTCGGGACCATGTGCTTCGACGGTGCCTGCTTTCGGTGAACGACGGGAACACTCAGGTGGCGTTCGATTCTGTTCCACGAGAGGTTGTGGAAGGCGCGGCCAGGAAGATCACGGAAATCGACCCTCTGGCAGATATTCGAATGTCCATTTGCTGTCACTCCTGCCGGCATGTATGGCAGGCAACCTTCGATATTTTGTCATTTCTGTGGAGCGAGATCGAAGTCTGGGCTCGGCGCGTGATGGCCGAAGTGCACACTTTGGCATCGGCCTATGGCTGGTGTGAACGAGACATCCTGGCTCTCAGCCCGAACAGACGCCAATTCTATCTGGATATGGTTAGAGCTTGAATGACCTGATCAGTAACGTCCTGGCCCGAAGTCTCGGCTCCTTGCCGACGATAGAGCCGCGTCTGCCGTCGATGTTCGAGCCGTACCGGAGAATGGCCGGCCCGTTGAGCATGCACGCCGAAGCTGCCTTTGAGACCGCCTCGAAGGTCGAACAAGTCGCTGTGCCAACGCTCCCTGAAGCGCCGCCGCCCGTGTCCCTTGAACGCAAGCCGCCTCCATCCTCTCAGCGGTTGGTGCCTACGACCGAACACAGGACGACGGTCCACGATTCAGTCCCTCCGGCTCCTCCCAACTCAACGATTCCGGAACCATACGACTGGGAAGAATCCCATCAGCCATCGCAAGAGTATTCGGCAAAACTTCGCATGCCCTTAAAGGAGACGACGGACGAGTGGCCCGAACCTATGCAGCCAATTCATCGTGAGCGTCGAAACGAAGAGATGGTCCGGGTAGTTCAGACTAAGCGTTACCTGGCGGTCCAGGAGGATGAGTCGGCTCAAAGCCATATCACGGCCAGGGTTGCCGAGCACGCGGCATCGGCGAATCCTTCCCCCTTGCATTCCGAACGAATCGCGGCGCCGCCTCTCCACCCGCACGTGTCAGTGGAGGGTCTCGATCGTGCGGCACGAATCAGGGACAATCCGAGTGAGCCCGCCATTCTGGTGACGATTGGCAGGGTGGAAGTGCGAGCGATATTCTCTGAACCCAGCCGCCCCGCGCCTCGTCCGCCGTCCCGGCCCACTCTTTCTCTGGACAACTACCTGCAAAAGCGCAGTCGGAGTGGGCCATGAGTAATTTCCTAGCCATCGCGACGGTGACCGCTGCCCTCCAGCAGATTTTGCAGGACCCGGTGAAGAACGCGGTCGGCGGCGCCACCGTGGGCTTCAATCGTCCAAACGGCAGCGGAGGCACGACCGGCGCCGAGGTAGATGTGTATCTCTATGAGGTAACGCCGAACGCCGCCTATCGCAACGCCGATGTGCCTACCCGCCGGTCTGACAGCACGCTGGTGCAGAAGCCCCAGGTTGCGCTCGACCTTCATTATCTGTTCACGTTTCACGGTGACGATTCAAAACTGGAACCGCAGCGAATGCTGGGGGCGGTGGTCAGCACTCTTCAATCGCAGCCGCTGCTCTCGACGCAAAACATTCAAGCGGCTGCAACCCACTTCGGGTTTTTGGCAGGCTCGGGACTCGATACCCAGGTGGAACGCGTGAAGTTCACTCCGGCGTCGTTGTCCCTGGATGAATTTACAAAGCTCTGGTCGGCATTCTTTCAAGTTGAGTACAGCCTATCGGCTGCGTACCAGGCTTCGCTCGTGTTGATCGAAAGCGACGATACGCCGCAGGAGGGACCGCCCGTCAACTCAAGGAATGTATACGCATTGCCGTTCAGGATGCCTACCGTTGCCCGGGTCATCTCGCAGGCAGGACCGAACGTGGCGATTCTGCCTACGAGCACGCTGGTGGTGCAGGGCACGCAACTGCTTGCCCCGCTCACATTGGTTCAGACGGGAAGTGTGGTGGCGACTCCTACGACAGTGACGGACCGCGCCATCATTCTTCCAGTGCCGGCGGGCCTCGCGGCCGGCATTCAGGGTCTTCAGGTGATTCAGCAATTGCTGATCGGCACGCCGCCGCGGCCTCATTCTGGAGTCGAATCGAACGTAGTTCCCTTCGTGTTGCATCCGGTCGTAGGCATCATGACAGCCAATGCCAGCTTGGTCTCCGTAAACGTCACGCCCACCGTGCAGCAGGGGCAGCGCGCGACGCTGCTGCTTAATGAAGCGACAACCCCTCCGCCTCCCACGCCTGCAGCGTACTCCTTCTCCCTTCCGCCGCTCGCCAGCGCTTCGAGCACTCTGAATTTTGCGATCACGAATGTTCAAGGAGGCGGCACCAAGTATTTCATCAGGGTGAGCGTGGACGGAGCGGAGAGCCCGCTGGTCCTCGACCCCAGCAATCCGGCGTTTGGACCTACGGTGACGATCCCATGAACCAAACGGCCAATCGAACGTGGGAGGAGGCCAATCAGGCGTACTTGTTGGCGGCGCTCTCCGAGGTGCGCAACACCCTGGCGCGATTTCTTGCCTACCCGGACGAGGCCGTGTCAAGGGACGAGCAGCCGGCCATGAAGGCGCTCGAAGACCTCCGCGCAACGATGTCACGCGCGCCTGCGCTCGAAACGCTTTCAACAACCTTCAGCCTGACCTCGTTCGAGCGCAAGATCTTGCTGATGTGCGCGGGCTTGGAGTTTGAGTCGCGCTTCCGCACACTTTTCGCCGCAGCCTCGGCCGACCAGCGCCATTCGCTCCCCACCATCAGCTTGGCTCTGGCGGCTTTCGACGATGCGCACTGGAGCGCGCTTCTACCCACGAGCCCCTTACGGTACTGGCACTTGCTGGAGGTGACTACGGGAGACACGCTCACAACCAGTCCCATACGGATTGACGAATGCATTCTGCACTACATGGCGGGCACTGCGAGTACAGACGAGAGGTTGCGAGGGCTCACGGAACCATGGGAACTCAGAGGCACTTTGCCCACATCTCAGGAAGCCGTGGCGATTCAAGTGGCCGGCAGTTGGTCGCATGCTGACACGAAAGACATGTGGCCCGCCGTTCAGTTGTGTGGAAGCGACATCGCCGGTAAGCGGGCGACGGCTGGGCTCGCATGCTCTGCTTTGGGTCTCAACTTACGGCGCATTTTCGCCTCGGCGGTTCCTCGCCTGCCGTCGGAGTTAGAGCTCCTTGTAAGGCTCTGGGAGCGCGAAGCCCTGCTGTCACCTTCCGGACTCCTGTTGGAATGTGAAGATCTGGAGCCCACCGATGCTGCGGGAGAAGCAGCGATTACCCGTCTCATTGAAGCTGTGCGCAGTCCGTTGTTGATTTCCGTGCGTGAGCGGCGCAGATCGGTGGATCGCCCGATCCTTTCGTTCGATGTGCCGAAACCAACTAGCGCGGAACAGTTGGCGATTTGGAACGAGGCATTAAGTGAAGCCGTTCCCTCCCTGAACGGAACAGCGACAAAACTGGCTTCGCAATTCAGTTTGAACGCGGTAGATATTCAGACGGCGGCGGCGCAGGCGCTTGATCGATTCAGATGGTGTGCTGACAGGCAATGCACGAGCACTTCCCCATCAGAGGAGCTGTCCACCGTGCTGTGGGACGAATGCCGGGGGCAGGCGCGGCCGCGCTTAGAAGGGCTGGCGCAGCGTATCGAGCCAACCGCAACGCTCGATGACCTGGTGCTGCCGGTACGGCAGAAGCAGCTACTGGGAGAAATCGCGCTGCACGTACGACAGCGCTCCCTTGTCTACGACAGTTGGGGCTTTGCATCCAAAGGAGCCCGGGGGCTCGGTGTGAGCGCGCTCTTTGCGGGTCCAAGCGGAACCGGAAAGACGATGGCAGGCGAGGTGCTTGCGAATCAGTTAAGGCTTGATCTTTACAAAGTCGATCTTAGCCAGGTCGTCAGCAAGTACATAGGCGAAACGGAGAAGAACCTGCGTCACGTCTTCGACGCGGCTGACAATGGCGCTGCCATCCTTTTGTTCGACGAAGCCGACGCACTGTTCGGAAAGCGCAGCGAAGTCAAAGACAGTCACGACCGGTATGCCAATATCGAGGTCAGCTACTTGCTGCAGCGCATGGAAGCCTATCGGGGTCTGGCCATCCTGACCACGAACCGGCGGGAAGCGCTCGACCCGGCTTTTCTCCGGCGTATCCGCTTTGTCATCGAGTTTCCCTTTCCCGATGCCGGGCTGCGAGCTGAGATCTGGCGCCGCACCTTCCCGTCACAGACTCCGACGGATTGTTTGCAAATCGATCGCCTGGCGCGGCTGAATGCCGCAGGTGGGAACATCCGCAACATCGCTCTGAGCGCGGCGTTTCTTGCTGCGGATGCCCGGGAACCGGTGCGCATGACTCATCTTTTGCGGGCGGCGCGCAATGAATTCGCCAAGCTTGAAAAGCCACTGACAGATTCAGAAATAGCGGGATGGGTATGAAAGCTGGCAAGGAGATGGGGCGGAACATGATGGCGGCGCGAGAAGTGGACCGACAAGCACCGGCTGCGGTCAAGCTGCGTATCGAGGAACTCATACTGTATGGCTTTGCCCCTGCAGATCGCCACCGGATTGCTCAGGGTGTGCAGGCAGAACTGACGCGACTGGTAAGCCAGGGGCGCTCGTTGCGGTCTCTGAAGAATTCGTTGGTTCTCGAACGGGTCGAAGGTGGGGCATTCACTGTCAAGGTTGGCTCAAGTCAGAGTGCGATAGAGGCGCAGATCTCGCGCGCCATTTATCAAGTCTTGCAACGGAGCATGCCAATTCAAGGCGGCTTACAAAACACTCGGTCCGGACAAACGCAGGAGATCGCTGGCGATGAATCACCGAGCCTGCCGGGACTAAAGCACTCGTGAAAGGCGCCACAAGGTTGATTGTTATGAACACGCGAGCTCAAATCTTGATGAAGTTCACAGCCGTGCGGGCAACAAGCCTCGCGCCGGTTTCTCATGCATGGCTGCAACGGAAGTGCGCTTGTGGAGGATCAGCCAGCCTGGAGGGCGAGTGCGATGAGTGCAGAAAGAAGGGTGTGACATTGCAGCGGGCTGTGGCGGGAACGGCCCATCCGACCGATCCTCCGATCATGCCTCGCAGAGAGCTGTCTTTGCTGGACAGGAGACCGGCCCCACGGACACGGGCCGTTCTTGACGCTCTACCCGCGCGCAATTTCTGCCAGCTGCCCTTGCGATGGTATGCAGGTCCCGCGGGGACAGTTGAGGAAGTAGGGGCGGCGCAGTGTGACCTTGATGCCGGCAAGATGACTTGGAGTGTAGATGTTAGAAAGCTTCCCGTTTGTATGGCCGATTGCGCCAGGGTGCACGAGCAGTCGCATGTCGACTTCGGCAATGCGAGTTGCGCGAAGCTTGTCGCTGTCTATAAGGCAGAAATGGACGCGATTGCCAAGGCCGAAAAATCGAAATCAGAGGCGGATCTCAAGGACGCCGAACAGAAAGGAGCTGCCCTGGAAAAGGCCGTCGATGAGTACACCAAATGGTTCAACACCACCTGTCGCGAAAACGAACGCCGCGCCTACCAGGCTGGAATCGATGCTTGCAAGAAAGACGATGTACGCAAATCGTGCGCAGACCTCAGGGAAACAGCTGGGTACAACAAAAACATGAAAGATTGGGAAACGTTTCGGGACAATCCGCCCAACTGCCCGGCACCTCCTGAGGAGTCCAAAAAGACAGGACCGGAAAAGAAGGCACCCGAGAAGAAGGAAGAGAAACAGCCCAAGCTGACCGAACCGGCCAAACTCTCCGTCTCAATGCTATCGGAGGCTCCGCAACGGACTCTTCCGGCTTCGATGTACGCATGCGCTGGTCACTCGCAGAGCGGAGGCGAATGCGCGGAGAGCCGGGAGACGAAACTGCAGTGCCGGGCGGCCGGGAGCGGGCGAGAAACGGCGCCGTCCATCGTCCACGAAGTACTTGGTTCCCACGGCCAGCCGCTGGATGCCGCGACGCGCGCCTTCTTTGACCAACGTTTCAATCATGATTTTGGCAGGGTTCGGATCCATGCGGATGCAAACGCTGGGCAGTCGGTTCGCGCGGTGAACGCCCTCGCCTACACCGTGGGACAGGACATCGTTTTCGCAGCAGGTCATTACCGACCCCATACGACCGCCGGGCGCGAGTTGCTGGCGCATGAACTGGTGCACACCATACAACAGTCCGGCGCAGTCGCCGGCCATGTGCCAGGCACGCTGAGTGTGGGCGATCCCGGTGATGCAGCAGAGCGAGAGGCGGAGTCTGCCGCGAAGGCCGCACTCGCCGGAGATCAGACCGCCGCTGTTTCTAACCGTGCGGCGCCGCCCGCCATACAGAGGCAAGATAGCGAGCCGGGCATCTCGCCAACGCCGCAGGATGCTCCGCCGCAACCCGGCCCGAGCGCGCCGGGAGACGTGATACAAGCGGGCGGGACGGGGACCGGCGGGAGTGGAACCGCGCCGGGTGGTCCCACGTGCCAGCCGACGGGACTGGATCGCGCAGCATTCCTGGCCACTGCGGGAGCCACCACGGAAGATTTTGGATTGACAACTCTCGACGTTTCCGCTGTGACGTATCCCGACGTGAACACTAATCCCGCTAAGCCTAAGGGCGTGACCGTGGCCGCCACTAGCGCGGCCCTGCCTACCATACCGTCCGTCTTCACCAAAGCGGGTATCTTTGTCGAAGGCGATGCCACGGTGGTGGGAGGAGACGAACGCTCTTGCCCGTCGGGGAAGTATCCCGTCCGATGGATAATCGCGCCGCAAGGCGCGCAAAAGATCAGTGATGGGGAACAGGAACATTGCAGCGATTTCCAGTTCGCCTTCGACATTTCCTTAAAGCAGTACGCCGCTTCGGTAAATGGCCTGGCCAGCAGTGGTCGAGTTTTCCCGGACGACAAGGCTGTGGACACGGCCCTCACCCGGGCAACCGGGGTTGCGCCCGCGAACTGGCAGACTGTTTTCGTCTGCCTCGCTCGGAAGAGCCTGTTGCGCGATCCGCGAAGCAAAGGCGGGCCAAGCTGGCACACGCCCAGGCCCACGCGATTGACTCCAACGTTTCCCGATTGCAAAGACGTTCGAGTCATAATCTCCGATGCGAGCCTGCCCGAGGTGGGAAAGCATCCTTCCAGTGAAATCATCAAGGGATGCGGGGAGAAGCAGGTGCCTTCGGCCAGGCAGGGGGCCCAATGAGATTCGCGTCCCAACATGCGAGCGGGCGTCCTCGCGGATCATCCTTCAAAGGGCAGCGGAGCGAGGGCGTCTTCCGGCAACGGAATGCCCCGAATCGGGCAGCCGGGCCGACCGCTTTCCCGCCCGTGGCTCGGGATGGGTTGCACGCGAAAGGGGAGGCGCTTCCCGTCTCAGTTCGAGCTTTGTTCGAAGCACGCTTTGGCCATGATTTCGGGCAAGTCCGTGTTCACACGGATGGACCAGCCGCAGAATCGGCCAAGCTGATACGAGCTTCGGCATTTACGGTGGGAGGCGATATTGTTTTTGGCTCGGGGCGCTATCAGCCCGCAACGGCGGAAGGGCAGCGGCTGCTCGCTCATGAACTGACCCACGTTGTCGAGAACGCCTTCAGTCCGAGCTTCTCCAAAGCTATCAGTTCGCCCGATGACCCCAGCGAATTGGAAGCCGAGCGGGTCACTGCGAGAGTTCTAGCGGGTCAGCCAGCCAGCGTGCGGCCCGCCTCGGGTGCTGCGTGCGTGCAGCGTCAAGGCGACACGACGCTGACCATGCCGCAGTTCGGGGCGCCGAAGCGGGAATACAGTTTGTTTCCGCCCGGGCAGCAACCCAGCTTGCATCTTGACCCGTGGGTCCAGGCTTATTCGCTGCTTGATCCGGACATGATTCAGCGCGCCCTGTTGAATATAGATCTCGGGAGTTCGTCGACTCCCGCACTCTCTCCATTGCAGTCGCCTGCAACGCCGCCGACGTCTCCCCCGCCAACGGTTCCGCAGGGACCAGGGCCTGCGACGCCTCGGGCTGCCTCGGCGGGAGATGTGCTGTCTGCCCTAGCCGCTGTTCCGGCAGTGAAAGCGGAAATCACTCGCTTGCGGAACGCGGCCACCGACCGCTTGCAGCACGACTGGAGAAGCCTTTCTACCTCGGACAAGGTTGTGGCCATTGGAGGAACCGCGCTGGTGGCGGGGGGCGCGCTCGCAGGAATCTTGTCGAACAACGCCTCGCGCCAATTTGCATTGCAACAGATTCAAGGTAAAGCGATCCCGGTTCCCCTGGTGCCGGGCCTGAGCGTGCAGGTCAATCCCATTGGCCCAAACCAGTCCGTGATCTTGAACCTCGATCTGTCGACCATGGCCAGGAAGTTGGGGATGTAGGAACCCACAGGAGCCCGCGAAGCATGCAACTGACTAGTACACGCATTCCGGTCCCGGCGAAGCTTGATGTTGCGGCTGCCTCGCTGCTTACCCGTGCGCCTTTTGCAACCCTGCAGCGAAGGTGTGCCTGCGGAGGATCAGGTAGTTTGTCGGGTGAATGCGCGGAATGCAAAAAGAGAAAGACCTTGCAGCACCGCGTTGACTGCGACGGCGCAAGTCCGCGCTTCGGTCATAATTTCGGCCAGGTGCGCGTACACGACGCGACCATGGCGGCCGCGTCAGCAGATGCCTTCAGGGCCAATTCCTGCCTGCTTGCCGGGCAGACCGTATTGCGCCCACTCATGGCGCGTTATAGCTTACCCGCGACGAACCAAGTGCCGGTCGATGCGCCCGAGGGAACCGAAGATCCTGACACCGCTGTTTCGGAAGATGCGGATATGTCCGCAACCCAGCAGGACGGCGGTGACGATTCCCCGGCGAATGGAAATGACGGTCAGGGGGCCACCGCACTCAGCGATGATCCGACATTCGGAAACCCCAGTGCCGGCGCTCCTCTGTGCCATAACGGGGGAGGCGCTTCGAGCTGCGACTTCTCGTCCGGCGAGTACAAGATCACGAGCATCGATAACACCTGCTGTACCGCCGATTGCACTCAGCAACACGAAGCGCGTCATGTTCAGGACCTCGGGGACTGCTGCAAAAAGGCGTCCGACGCACGCAAGAGCAGCGCCGCTCCGGACAAAGTCGTGAATAGGTACAGGCAGTGGCTGGAACAGGCGCGGCCCACAACCGAATGCAATGCATACCGGAATGATGTCAAGTGTGCCACTGCACTGGAGAAAACGAATGGCTGTAGTGGAAAAGGAAAGGATTCGGCATGCTGCCTCAGTATCTCCAGTTACAAGAGTCGGTACGGGGAACTGGCAGAAAAGTTCTGCAAAGGGGCGCCGACAAAGATCCCTGACTGTCCCAATTTCGATCTCGCGACCCTGCTCCCGTGATTGATTGCATGTCCCAACCGGTTTACGCAGTTGAGCTGAATTCGAAGGAACTTGAATGCCGAACATCTCACCAAGATTGTTGAAAGGCGCGATCGTTTCCGTTGATCCCAACACCGCAATTCCGTTGAGCACGATCAACCTGCAATACAACCCGGACGAGATTACCCGCAGCCTGAAACCCCAGAATGTGGGCGATCAGCCGGATCGGACCGAGATCCTGCGCCTGAAAGGGCCGCCCATCGAAACCATCAAATGCTCGGTGGAGATTGACGCTACGGACCAACTTGCCGCCGGAGACGCCAATACCCTGGCTCACGGAATCCAACCGCAGTTATCGGCGTTGGAACTGTTGGTCTACCCTTCGAGCGCAGTGCTGATTGCGAATGAAGTCCTGTCGTTCATAGGCACAATCGAGATACTGCCGATGGAATCGGCTCTCACCCTTTTTGTATGGAGCAAGACGCGCGTCACGCCGGTCCGCATTACCGATCTCGACATTACTGAAGAAGCGTTCGACCCTCAGTTGAATCCGATTCGCGCCAAGGTGTCGCTGGGAATGCGGGTACTGAATGTCAACGACGTTGGGTTCCTGACACCAGCGGGTGCGCTTTATATGGTCTACCAAATACAGAAAGAGGCGCTGGCTGCACTGGCGCCGTAAGAGCAACACCCACCGGCTTCTTCGAGGAAGAGGCTGTGAGAAGAGGAGGTTGGCGGGATGGACACTGCGTTGCAGGCAATGGTACAAGCGGCCGCCGGTACCGGCGCGCCCACTAATCCCAGCAGCCGCTACTACGGTTACGCGGTGGAGTTCTTCACGCGCCCGGATGGGACGCAAGTGGCCTACCTCGAGCGCCGCATTATTCCGCAGGCTGACATCTATTCGTCTGTTCAAAGTTACGTCGTGGTGGATGGCGATCGGTTGGATAATCTCGCGACGAAATACCTCGGCGATCCTTTGCTCTTCTGGATAATCGCCGACGCAAATACTGCGACTGACCCGGACGAGCTGACGTCAGCGGCACAAGTTGGCCGAACAATTCAAATTCCCCTGCCTTCCGGGATTCCCTCGGGAGCGCGAAATGGGTGAGGAGCTAAATGGCTAGCCCTTTGTACCTGACACTCTTGGTGGGCCCTGTCGAAGCCGTGCCGGCACCCAAACCGGTGATGGATGCGCTAACCTCTGTCGAGGTTAATGTCTCCGCCACCGGCACTAGCGGCTTTCAACTTACCTTCACTCTCGCGAACAGTTCGCCTTTGCAAACTTTTTTTCTCCTGGCCGGGGGTTCGCCGGTCCCGATCATCCGGGTGATTTTAGTGGCGACATTCGGTGGCCTGCCGCAGGTCGTGATGGACGGAGTGGTGAAACACACCGAAGTGGTTCCCGATGCCATGGTGGGCTCATCGAAACTTGTAGCGACGGGCGAAGATCTCACCGCCATCATGGATCTTATTGACCTATCCGGTCTGCCCTATCCCGGGTTAACGCCTGATCTGCGTGTCCTGACCATACTCGCGAAGTACTCCGTGTTCGGAATCATTCCCGAAGTGGTTCCGGTGATTACTCCCGACATTGAACTCCCGGTGGAGAGGATTCCGACACAGAAAGGGACCGATCTGGCGTACATCCGGCAGTTAGCCAAAGAAGCCGGATACGTTTTCTATCTGGAGCCCGGTCCCGTGCCGGGTACGACTCAGGCCTATTGGGGGCCGCAAATCAAGATCGGCGTACCCCAGGCTGCCTTGAATGTGAACATGGACGCGTTTACGAACGTGGAGAGTCTCAACCTCCGCTACGAACCACAATCCGCCGTATTGCCAATCGTTTTCATTCAGGATCAGATCACCAAGCTGGTGCTGCCGCTCCCTATTCCTCCGGTGACCCCGCTTAATCCGCCGCTGGGTCTGATCGTACCCGTGCCGCAAAAGATCGAGGAGTTGGAAGACACGGCAAAGCTTTCCCCCGCACAGGCCATCATGCTGGGAATAGCGAGGGCGTCTGAGACGGCGGATGTGGTGTCAGCAGATGGTTCGTTGGATGTGATGCGCTATGGCCAGATTCTGAAAGCGCGCCAGTTAGTGGGCCTTCGGGGTGCCGGACTTGCGTTTGATGGCCTGTACTACGTCGAGAGCACCAAACACCAGATCAGGTTGGGCGAATACAAACAGAGCTTTTCGCTGAAACGAAATGCGCTGGTGTCAAATCTGCCGGTGGTTCCTACGCTGGCATTTTGAAAATTGCGGATTTGCAGTATCACTCGTCGCTCGAAGTAACTGCAATTTCGAGACGGAATTTTTGGTGGAGGCGTCAAGGTGGCCAAGTTCTTCGGCAAGTACCGAGGCACCGTTCTCAACAATGTGGACCCAATGCAAATGGGGCGGCTGATGGTGCAGGTACCTGATGTCTCCAACGTAATTCCGTCAACCTGGGCCATGCCATGCGTGCCATTTGCCGGAATTCAAAACGGATTCTTTGCTTTGCCGGCCATTGGCTCAGGAGTGTGGGTGGAGTTCGAACAGGGTAACAGCGATTATCCCATTTGGACGGGATGCTTCTGGGGCTCGGCGGCGGAGGTCCCGGCGCTGGCATTGGCTGCTCCGCCGGATGTGCAGCAAATCGTGATTCAGTCGGTCCTGCAGAACACGCTGGTCATCAGCGACGTACCCGGTCCGACCGGCGGCATTTTGCTGAAATCCACGACTGGCGCATTGATCGCCATCAACGAAACCGGAATCACGATCAGCAACGGACAAGGGGCCACAATCCTTCTCACGGGGCCGAGCGTGACCGTGAATGAAGGCGCGCTGGAAGTGATCTGATCGGGGGGATTCGACCGAATCCGAAACGGGAGGTTCATTATGCCGGGTTTTTTGCTTCACCAGGGTGCGACCGTCCTTTGTGCCCATGGAGGCCAGGCCATGCCCACTGCGCCCAATCCGCGCGTGTTAGTCAGCGCCCAGCCAACAACCCTGCTTTCGATTCCGTGGCTGGTTGCCGGGTGTCCGCTCGTTCCCCCACCGCTGCCTCCCTGCGTGACCGGGCAGTGGGTCTTGGGCACGTTGCGCGTGACTTCGAACGGCCAGCCCCTGGTCGTGCAGTCAGGGCAGGCAGTCACGATACCGAACGGCACTCCACTTCTGCCGGTCGTGATGCAGACCCGAGTCAGTTGTGAGTGATTCGACGGAGTACAGAAAGAAGAGATGTTGGCGATGAATCTGAAATACCCCTACGCATTTGACTCGAGCGGCCATACCGCACAGACCGATCTGCCCAGCCATATCAGCGACATGATCGAGCAGATCCTGCTCACTTCGCCCGGAGAGAGAGTGAATCGTCCGACCTTCGGCTGCGGCGTGACCCAACTGGTATTCGCTCCCAACAGCGACGCTCTGGCCGCGGCGCAACAGCAGGTGATCCAGGCCTCCCTGCAGCAATGGCTCTCCGACCTGATTCGCGTCAATGCCGTGAACGTAGCGGCTCAGGATTCGACCTTACTCATCACCATCACCTACACCATCATTCAGTCCCAGCAGCAACAGACGCAGCAGTTTGCCTACGGCGGAGGGTCTTCATGATCTACTTCTGCTCGCAAAAGAATCGCCGCGCTTTGGTGTTGCAGCACCCCGGGCTCAACGGAATCGACTACCTCGAGGTTTCGAGTGCGGGAAGCGGTTGCAACAACCGGCTGCTGGTGACGCTGTTGCACGACGGCCGGGGCATAAGCCTCACGCCGGCGCAAGTGATGATTACCGGCGGCGCACCCAACGCCCAGGTGTCGGTGGCTTCGGTTTCTCTAGCCACCAATGCTGCGTGCCGCCTGGTCACGGTCGACCTCAACCAGTCCGGCGACTTTTCCCCCTACACGTTTTCCTTCGTCGCCAATCCCACCACCACGGATCCCCCCGATGGTTTCGATCCTCAGCTTTCGACCGTTACCTTCTCTTTCAAAGCCGGCTGCCCCACAGTCGGCGATTGCCTTCCGTCTAACTGCTGCCCGCCTGATACCACGCCCGAGCCCGACATCAACTACATGGCGAAGGACTATACCGGTTTTCGCCAGGTGATGTTGGATCGCATGGCGGTGCTGGCGCCGGCGTGGACTGAGACCCATGCCTCCGACATTGGCATGGTGCTGGTGGAACTGCTGGCGTATGCCGCCGACCATCTCAGCTATCAGCAAGATGCCGCGGGCACCGAAGCTTACCTGGCAACGGCGCGCAGCCGGATCTCTCTGCGCCGGCACGCGAAGCTGGTCGATTACCGCATCAGCGAAGGCAGCAATGCGCGAACCTGGGTTTACATGAAGGCGGGGAACGACGGCATCACTATTCCCGCTGGAACCCTGCTTTTTCCCCTCGTTCCAGGCCTGGCCGTCCGCATCTCACCCGGCACGGTCGATCCTTCCGACATCGCCTGCCAGACCGGTTTGCTGCCTCCGCCCGCAGCGCAACTTCTGCGCGCCAGCACCATCGTATTCGCCACCATGCAGGCGTCGACGCTCTACCAGGAGCAAAACAGCATGGAGTTCTACACCTGGGGCGATGCGGATTGCTGCCTTGCCAATGGCGCCGTCGAGGCCACGTTAACCAGCACTCTCAATACGCTCGTTCCCGGCGCCATCGTGGTGTTCAAAGAAGTTATGGGCCCCCATACCGGCGACCTCGAAGATGCCGACCCGCAGCACCGCTGGGCCGTGCGGCTGACCGGCGTCCAGACCAAGGACCATCTGGGGCGCTGTCTCAAGGACCCGCTGTTTGATCAGCCCATTACACGTATCACCTGGGCACCCGCGGATGCTCCACCCTTTCCCATTTGCATCTCTTCGACCACGGATGGAGCCCACGGATCGAGGCCGCTTCCGGCGGTGAGCGTCGTCCTCGGCAATATCGTTGCGGCCGATCATGGCATGTGGCAATGCCGGGAGGACCTCAGCACAGTCCCGGTGGCGCCCGCTGCGCCAGTCCTCGCAACAAGCTGTCAATGTAATTCTCCGGTTGCCCCAGCCGTTCCTCGTCCCCGCTATTTCCCGCAGCTTGCGAACTCACCGGTCACCTTCGCCTTTCCGGTGGACAATACCCTTCCTGCCACGGAGTTCCTCGCGCCTCAGACTTCGGATACGGTGCATCCGGCTCCGCAAATCCAGATCGTGGACGACCAGAATCAACCCTGGACCGTGCTCGATGACCTGCTCTCGAGCGATGATTCGCAGCGCGTCTGCGTGCTGGAAATCGAACGCGACGGCACGGCGTTCGTGCGCTTTGGCGATGGTCAGTACGGCGAGGCGCCGGAGACGGGCATGGATTTCCATGCTCTCTACCGCATAGGAAACGGCAGCATCGGAAACATCGGCCGCGAGAGCCTGGCCCATATCCTCACAGACGTCGCAGGCGTTCAGGAACTGAGCAACCCGCTGCCCGCGGCGGGCGGCGTGGATGCGGAATCCATGGACCACATCCGCCAGCAGGCGCCCTTCGCCTTCCGCACCCAGCTTCGGGCCGTTACGGAAGACGACTACGGCGTCATGGCCCAGCAGGATCCCGCTATTCAACAGGCGCGCGGCACGCTGCGCTGGACGGGAAGCTGGTACACCGCATTCGTATCGTTAGAAACGCCAACCGGCAACCCGCCGGATTCCACGCTCGTGGCTGCCACCGCCTCTCGCCTGAATCTGTTGCGCATGGCGGGGGTCGACCTGGCGGTCGAGGGCGCAGTCATCGTCGGCCTGCACATCGAAATGAATATTTGTGTGGGCCCGGACTGGTTTCAGTCCGACGTGCGTCAGTCCCTGTTGCAGGTCTTCACCACCGGCAACCAGTGTACGGGCGCGCCGGGGATTCTCAATGCCGAGAACTTCACCTTCGGCGAAACCATTTACGCGAGCCCGTTGATCGCCGCAGCTCAGGGTGTCGAGGGCGTTACCGCCGTGACTTTGACCGTGTTCCAGCGCATGGACAATCCCTCGATTGACGGCGTGGCTCAAGGTTATCTCACCATGGGCCGGCTGGAAATCGCCCGCTGCGATAACGATCCGAACCGGCTCGACCACGGCATTCTCATCCTCCACATGGATGGTGGCAAATGAACGGCTCCTGCGAGACTCCCGCGCAACAGCTCTGCGGCTGCTGCGAGGGCGTCGGGTCGGAAACGCCCGAACCGGTATACAACAGGCCTGGGCTGAGCGAACTCGTCTATCGCGTCGGCACTCAGACGACGTTCAAGGCCAGCCTGCTCGCCGCGCTTTCGGACTCGAGTCTGCCCGCACTGGCTGCCTTACGCACCCGAGATGATTCGGATTTCACGATCGCTCTGCTGGACGCATGGGCGGTTACGTTGGATATCCTGACCTTCTACCAGGAGCGCCTCGCCAACGAATCCTATCTCGGCACGGCTGTGGATGCCGCGTCGGTGATGTACTTAGCACAGCTGGTCGGATACAGGCCTTCTCCCGGCGTGGCGGCTTCGGCATTCCTGGCCTTCACGCTGAACGACGCGCCCGGCTCTCCCGACAACGTCCTGATCCCCGCCGGAACCCGTGTGCAAAGCGTGCCTAACCCCGGCCAGACACCGCAGGTCTTCGAGACTTCCAGCGACCTGACGGCCTTGATCGAGCTGAATGCCGTCCCTCCTCAAACCACGAATCCCTGGGCTCTGAACCCGGGCATGACATCGCTCTGGCTTCAAGGCATCAGCAATAACCTTCATGTTGGAGATGCACTTCTCTTTGCCAGCCAGGCTTTGCACGATGCCGTGGAAGCGGGGTCCACATCGGCCTCCGGCGCGGCCGATTTCCACTTCATTACCGCGACGGCCACCTATCCGAACTCCGGTACGACATTCGTTCAGTGGGACCAGGGGCTGAACTGGCCGACGTCCAACGACGATACCGCGTACGTCTACGTGTTCCGCAAGAAGGCCGCGCTGTTCGGTTCCCAGGCTCCTGATCCACATACGCTCAACAGCACGGCTCAACCCAATTTGAATAATCTGGTCGGATGGCCGCCCGGGGGCAATGGCGATTGGCTATTCCAGCAGAGCTACACGAGCGGGAGCTCCCAGATCTATCTCGACGCAACTTACTCCGGCCTGACTCCCCCTCAGAGCGGTGAACCTGAGTGGGCCGTTTTCACGACGCCGGATCTCACGCTGCTATGCCAGATAACGACCGCAGTCGATGGCAGCCCAACGCTCTTTACGCTCACTGGCCGCGCCACCCAATTGACGCTGGCAAATCAGCAGACCTTGTTCAATAACGTGCAGCCATCGCCGACCCTCGCTCAACTGCAGGCCAACCTTGAAGGCGCAGTATTCACAGTATTCATTGATTACGTTCTCGGACAGAACCCAACTCAGGACATCATCGCGCTGGGACAGGCTCTGGCAGCGCTCCAACAGGGCGAGGGCCCGGGGACGAGCGATGAATTACTGGCTCATCTTGTCGGCGAAACGCGGGCCGCGACAGCCTACGTGCAGGACGATGTTCTGACTCCGGCCGGCTCGCCTCTGACGGACTGGAGCTATGACGGCACCTTTAGCCGGCAGCCGGGCATGCTTCGACCGGTGGAGGGATTCACGCTCCAGTTCGCCACAACCGAGACGCTCAGCACCGGCCAGCCCGTGGCCGTCTTCGGAAAGCGTTTGCGCCTGCAGGTGGCGAATCTTGCGAGCGTGCCCGCAGGCAGCCAGCCGGGCTTCGTTCCCCATGGGTCCACTGCCGGCAGCCAGCCTCTTTCCGACGGACAGACGTTCCTGGTAGATGCATTCCCGCCCCAGCTGTCATCCAACCTAGTGGACCTCCTCTGGTCTGTTCTCACGACCGATGGCGTCGCCGGAACACTTCAGATCAGCAACACGAACGTTCTGCTGGTTCCGGCGGACAAGAACGATGCCGCCACCGGCGAATCGGCGATCATCAGCCAGAGCAGCTTCAACGGGCCGATCCAGATCCTTAGTCTGACCCAGCCACTCGCGCGCATCTATGACCGCGGGACCGTGACTCTCGACGCCAATATGGTCGCGGCGACCAACGGCGAGACCATGCACGAAATCCTGGGCAGCGGCGACGCCACAAATGACGCGCTCCAATTCACCTTGAAGCAATCGCCGTTGACCTACGTCAGTTCGCCGCTGAATCTGGGAGCCGTTTCCACACTGCAGGTCTGGGTCAATAACCTACGGTGGCACGAGGTCGATAGTTTCCTGAGCTTCGCCGCCAGCGATCGAGTGTTTGTGACCCAAGCCGACTCCACGGGCAAAGTCACCGTGCAGTTCGGCAATGGCGTCGAGGGAGCGCGAACTCCTACCGGACAGATGAACATCCGCGCCGCTTACCGCAAGGGCATCGGCGCGGCCGGCAATGTTGACTCCGGGCAGTTGTCGCAGGCACTCGACCGTCCCCAGGGACTGAAAGCTGTGGCCAATCCCGATCCGGCCACGGGCGGGGCCGATCCCGATTCCGCGGATAGCGCCCGCACCAGCGCCCCTCTGCACACTCTCACCCTGGGCCGCGTCGTCTCGCTCGAGGACTACCAGAACTACGCGCTGGCATACGCCGGCATTGCCAAGGCACTCGCCACTTGGACCTGGAACGGACGCACGCGTGGAGTCTTTCTGACGGTTGCCGGCGCGAACGGGATTGCGTTCCGGCAGGACGATGAGACGATCACCGATCTGATCAAGGCGCTCCACAATGCCGGCAATCCTTACATCCCGGTCACGGTCATGTCTTATATTCCACGGTTCTTTGAAGTCGGCGCGAATGTGCTCGTGGATACCGACAACTACGATCCCAAGTTGGTCTTGGCGCAGGTGTGGCAATCGCTACTGAAGAACTTGAGTTTCGCGCAACGTCAGCCGGGCCAGGGAGTGGCGCAGAGCGAAGTGATCGCATTGATGCAGTCGACGCCGGGCATTATCGCCGTGGAACTAACGGCACTCAACCGGCAAGGGCAGCCACCTCCGCCGGGAGCGGCATTACCAGCGATTCTGCGCGCGGCAGCACCGGTCGCCGGCCAGCAGGGCACGCCGCAAGCTGCCGAGATGCTGCTGCTCGACCCTGCATCGCAAGGAGCCATCAACCAATGGTCATGAGAATTGCCGGTTGGATATCGGTGAAAGAACGACTGCAGGAGCCTAGCCGCGCAGACGTTCCACAAAACGCGGACAGACTGAAGTCTGTGCTCAAGGCGCTCGCCGATTTCACCGTCCCACAGAAAGGCAGCGAGCCATGAGCCTGAACGCTGAACAGCTCTACGCCCTTTTACCGGCCATCTATCGCACCCGCGACATTGAAAACGGCGAGCCGCTGCAAGCCTTGCTGACCGTCACCGCCGTCCAGTCCGCGATTCTGGAAGAAAACATCCGGCAACTCTACGACGATGAGTTCATTGAAACGTGCGCTCCCTGGGTCATCCCCTATATCGGAGAGTTGATTGGCTACAACGCCATCTATGAAATCTCCGCTGCCACCAGCAACCGCCGCGCCGAAGTCGCCAATACCATTGGCTACCGGCGGCGAAAGGGCACGGTGTTGGCGCTGGAGCAGGTCTCGATGGACGTCTCAGGTCTTCCCGCAGCGGCTGTCGAGTTTTTTAAGCGGCTGATCACCACCGAAAGCATGCGCCACGTGAGGCCTCAACATGCGGCGACGCCCGATTTACGTCGGGGCGGACAACTGGACCGCCTCAACACCGCTTTCGACACGCTCAATCGAACCATCGACGTGCGGCGCATCGCACCACGCAATCGCATGGTTTCCGATCCCGACCCTACACCGCTCGCTATCGGCCTGCATGGCGGAGGGAGGTTCAACATCCCCGATATTGGTGTCTACCTGTGGCGTTGGAAAGCCTTCGGGATAACCGGCGCTCCGGCTTTTCCGGTCGACCAGCGCCGCTTCAAATTCAGCTCTCTCGGTCAGGACATTCCTTTGTTCAATGCATTGGCGCCTCGCGACTCCTTCAGCCGCCTCACGACACGTCTCGATGTTTCTCAACCCATCCGCCGTCGCGAGTTCCATGCTCGCCTGGACGAATTTTACGGACCCAACGGCAGCCTCGAAATCTTTCTGGACGGGGTCGCGATTCCAGCTTCCCAGATTTGCTGTCGGAACCTTTCCGGCGACTGGAGGCAGTGCACGCCGCCCGGCACCGTCGCCATCGATCCGGAACTGGGAAGATTTCAACTCGCCGCGGACCTGCCATTGCCTGGCCAGGCACAGGTCAACTATCACTACGGCTTCCCGGCGGAAATTGCCGGGGGCCCCTATGACCGCACACCCAATCTCGCGTCTCTCGATCCAAGCCAGTGCAACTTCATCGCGGTGGTTGGGATAAACGCCGCCGGGCTGGGCACAGTCGGACCTGGCGCCGTGCCCACGCTCGAAGCGGCAGTCGCGGCGTGGAATCAGGCGCCCGCAGGATCGCAAGGGTTGATTGTCCTCCCGGGTTACTGTTCGTTCGACGTAAACCTTACTGGAGCCGCCGCCATTCTCCTGCCCGCGGAGAGCCAGCTCTGGATTGTCTCCGCGCAATTGCATCCCGGCGCGGGGGAAACCTTCACTTATGTCGATTCCCTCGCCACGCTCCGCGGAAATATCGAGGTTCAAGGCGTGGCGGCTTCTGCCATGCAGGGAGGTGAAATCCCGCCCGCCGGGCAGTTGTCCCTGAGCGGCATCTGGCTATCCGGCTCGTTAGACGTTCAGGGCGGCGGACCGGCCACGATTCAGTTGATGGACTGCACCCTGGTTCCCGGCATCGCACTCAACGCGGACGGCACTCCGGTGAGTCCGGGCGAGCCAAGTGTGACTGTCTCGTCGGGCGAAGTGACTTTGAGCCTGATTCGCTGCATCAGCGGGCCCATTGCCGCGTCTGTAGAGGGCACGACGCGAATCTGCTCCAGCATAGTGGATGCCGGCTCACGCTGCGCGATGGCCTATGCCGCTCAGGACATGGCAAGCGAAGGCGCGGATCTGCACATCGAAGATAGCACCGTGATCGGCAAGGTCCGTGTCCGCCTTCTGGAGCTGGCCTCGAACACCATTTTCCTCGCCCGCCTGGCGCGGCGCGAATCCGGTGCGGCGCTGTGGTGCAGCCGGCAACAGGCGGGGTGCCTGCGTTTCTGTTTTCTCCCGGCGACCGCTATTACGCCTCAGACCTATCGTTGCCTGCCGCCGGACCCGACGCAGGAGGACCTTTTTCTGCCCAAGTTTGTCTCTCTGCAGTATGGCCATCCGTCCTATTGCTTGCTCAGCACCGATGTTCCGCTAGCCGTATGGACCGGCGCCGACAACGGCTCCCAGATGGGCGTGTATTACTCTTTGCAGGAAACCGAGGCCGTGCGCAACGTCCAATTGCGGGCGCCCGATTTCCTGCCCTTTGGCCTGGAGGCGGGGATTTTTCTGGTGCCGTCGCTCGCGGAAATCCTGCGGCAGTTGCCCGTCGCCTACAGCTATGGGCCGCAAGTGAAGCCCTGGAATCCCTGCGGGTACGAGGATGAGGACGATCTTAGATTTGTTGGCGTCGGCGTGACGCTGATTTAGGAGGACCTATGAAGGGTGATTTTAGCCGCGTTCGTTTCAGTGCGGAGAAGCAATACACGCGCGTGTTGCAGCAGCAGGGGCGAGTTGCGCTGGATGCCGATGCCAACGAGCAGTGTGCGATCGACGATTTTCTTCGCGATACGGCGACCGTTGATATCGTTGGGCGCGACGGCTATCCAGCCTACGAAAAACAGAGCTTCAAAATCTCGGTCCAGGGCCAGACGCTGTCAATCGGTCCGGGCCGCTACTATGTGGACGGAATCCTCTGTATCAATCCCGAACCTCTGGCCTACGGGCAGCAGAACTTCCTGATCAATCCCGATCCCACCGATGCCGCGCTACTCGCGAACCTCGCCCAGGGTTCGATCCCAGTCATCCAGGTCTATCTGGAGGTCTGGCAGCGTCTGGTGACAGCTTTGGACGATTCGTGTCTCCGTGAGCCCGCCTTGGGCCAAGCCGACACGACCGCGCGTTTGCAAACGGTTTGGCGCGTGGTGGCCCCCACACCACAGCCGCCCTCCTCCGGGTTGGTGACCAGGAGGCCATTCCCGTTCACGAGGCTTTCGCCGGTCGCCACTATCCTCCCGCGACCGAGACAGCCCATAACGGCGAATTTGCCTTCCGCGGTTTTTGAAGACTGTTGCGCTGCCATGCAGGGGCCCGGAAAAATCACGGGGAGCCTCGGGAAGATGACCGCAATCCCGGGAACCGGCGGCGGAGACTGCTCCTGCCAGCCCACTCCTCCCGCAGGTTATATAGGGCTGGAGAACCAGCTTTATCGGGTCGAGATTCATCAGGGCGGCGATGAAACCCAGGCCACCTTCAAGTGGTCGCGCGAGAACGCCTCGGTGCTAGTGGGAGTCACGGGTGTATCCGGCTCGCAAGTGTACGTGGACAGCGTCGGCCCGGATGCCAACCTGGGAATCAGCAGCGGTCAGTGGGTGGAGATTTCCGATGACAGCTTCCTGTTCGGCCCCGATCCGCCCAACCAGCCGGGGAATCTCTACCAGGTTCAACTCGTAACTCCCGAATCGTTGACTGTCACGATGATGCAGAACACGGTGGCGCCGGTTAACCCGACCCTGCACGCCTCGATGCGGCGATGGGACCAGTTTGGCTCGGCCGCCGGCCCCGACGGCATCAGCCTTCCCGTGGCCTCCGCTTTCTCTTTAGAAAACGGTATCTCAGTGCAATTCGCCAGAGGGCAATACGAGCCCGGCGATTACTGGCTGATTCCGGCGCGCACCGCTACCGGAAACATAGAATGGCCGCCGTGCGATAGCGATGGATCTGCCTTCCAGCCCCCGCATCGCATCCACGTCTACCGCACTCCTCTGGCCTGCATTCAATGGGACAGCAACACGGGCCAGCCCGTCGTCCACGATTGCCGCAAGCCGTTTTATCCGCTCACCGGTCTGAGCCCGTCCGCCGCGCCAGCAGCCATCCATGTCTCAAACATCAGTTGGTCCAACGATGACATCATGACACTGGACCAACTGTTGTCGCGGCCGCTGTCTGGTACGGTCGCCGTGACGACGGGCTCTCCTACGGTAACGGGAACCGGCACATCCTTCACCACCGAGCTGGCGCCCGGCGAGTGGCTACTATTCGCTATCGACGAAGAACTCTTTCAGATCGCCGCCATCTCGAGCGATACCCAGTTGACTCTCGCCCAGAACTACCGCGGTGATACCAGTCAATCCACCACCGCGCTGATCAGCGGTCTCGCCGTGGCGCTCGATCAGTCCGCGCCGCCAGCCGGCCTTGTCACGGCGTCGAATTTCATCGTAACGCTCGAAGTTGCGATTCCCATTCCGGTCACGGCAGGTACGAGTGTACTCGGCCTTGTCCATGCGCTTCCCGAGCCCTTTCGGACCTCAATTGCGCCGCTCTTCCGCAGCACGGCGGCAGCAGCCGCGTCCCACGCCGTCCCACGTGCGGAAGTCGTGGGACGGTTCCCTGGACTCCAAACCCTAGCCTCAGCGCTGAATGCTCCCAGCGTAATTCGCTTCGACTTGCAGCTCGATGGCTTTGTCAACTCCATCGGCTCCGCGCTCACGTGGCTACCCGTACTTTCGACGCGGGCCGACTTCTCAACAATCGCGACCATCAATGCGCTTCTCTCCATCGGAGCGGCCGGAGGTATCCCGTCGAGAGTGCGCGTTCAGCTGGATGGGCGGACGCTATTTATTACGGATAGCAGCGGAGCCTTGGTTTACCTTGATGGCCAGAGTTTCGGTACATCCGGCTCCACGCGTATCGACGGGTCACCCCGGATCGATCTCCAATTTCCTTCCGGCAACAACGCGAAAGCCAGCGATTTTGACAGCTGGTTTTTCCTCGCACCCATTTTGACGATTGTCAGTGTGACTGTCGAGCCGGCGGCTGTTACCGTGACCCAGAATGCGCCGCCGCCCACGGCCACGGGAACCATTACCCTTAACTATCCTCCAATCGCGGATACGCCGGTCAGCCTGTCCGTTGCCCCGCCGGCGAACGTGCTGCCGGTTGTCACTGTGCCCGCGACTGTGACGGTTCCCAAGAACTCAGCTACGCAGACCTTTACCGTTTCGGTTCCCGGCAACACCGGTATTCCACAGGCGCAGCCATTCGTAATCACGGCGTCGATGCCGCCGGCCCTGGGGATCACCCGGATCCAGACAACCACGATTAACGTGACCGGCTTCGCAGTCATCCAGTAGATCGTTGAGGCATCTCATGCGCGCAGTCTGGTCGTTCTGGAGCAAACCGTTCTACACCTATTACAACCGTATCTGGTCTAAGCCGCTACACCACTTGCTTGCCTGGGGGCTCTCACTTGATTCCGCAAGCAGACATTACCCCGACACGATGCTGGTAACTGACCGGATGGGCAAGAAGCTGTTGGTTGACCAGCTTGGTCTTCAGTTTGTCCATGTCTCGACAGAATTGGAGATGTTGCAGGATGTAGATCCGGGTTGGTGGGCGGTAGGCAAGCTTGTGGCTTGCAGCCTTCAGGATCGCCCTTTCGTTCACCTCGATAATGATGTCTTTCTGTGGAAGGCTTTGCCGCGCGATGTGGCGGAATCACCCGTTCTTGCGCAGTGCCCGTACAGCTTCAGCCAGAACGATCCCTACTTTCGCCCTCAGGAGATCGAGTTGGCGTTTGCCCAAGAGGCGCTCGAGCTGCCTCCAGAATGGATGTGGGCACGGACGAACAGGGACAACTTTCCTGCAGCAAATGGTGGAGTTCTAGGCGGCTCCAGCGTGGAGTTTCTTCGGTATTACGCGCGAAGCGCGGTCGAGCTGATTCTCAAACCGCAAAACGGCCCCGCTTGGTCTCGCTTGGCCGAAAAGCAATGGCCCTACGTGCTGATCGAAGAGTTTTTCCTTGTCGCTTGCGTAGAGTACCATCGGTCACGGGCTGCTTCGCCCTATTGGGGAGTTAGACTGAGCCACGTCTTCCCCTCGTGGGAACACGCCTATGATCCGAGTCGCGCTGCGCGCGTAGGATTCACCCATTTGATGGGTGGGGCCAAATCCCATCCCGCTGTCGGCATGCGAATCGAGCAACGCGCCCGCCGCCAGGTTCCGGACTTTTATCGCCGCTGCGAGCAGGTGCTGACGAAGAACGCTTTCCCATTTTGACAGGCGGCTTTGAGGTCAGCGTTCGGCAATTAGGCGATCAGCGTTTGCGTCTCGCGGGCTTCAGGCTGAAATCTGACCGCTCGCCGCTAACTAAGCGCCAGTCGTAGCCGCGCTGTGGGCCGCGAGCTCGGGGCGCACAGTCTTTTGCGGCTCAGGAGCGCTCATGAAAGAATTGGCGAGCGCATAGGGTCCGGAAATAGGATCTATCTGAATATCCCCGCGGTTCGTGACTCGAGCCCCAAGCCCGCGATAACGACTTATCACGATGTCCAGAGTGCTAGCTACTTTCCATAGCAGCTTGCGGCTGATGGTGGCAAAACCAGCCGCAATGACCATTATCGAATCAGCAGTGCCTCGCGACGTCGCATCCCACGGCGGACCAAAAGCGGACGAAAGGGTGGACGATCTGTAAAGATGTGCTCGTGATAAAGAAGTTAAAGGTAGAAGTTTCAGGGTCTGCAAAACCTTTATGCGTCGGTTCGATCCCGACCGCGCCTCCAATCTTTCTCAACAACTTAGCTCCAAGGACTTTTCGGTCTGGCTCACATTTCGACAATTGAGGGCTTGATGCAATACCGCTCAAACGGCGGTACGGCGAAGAAAATCTGCTCGTTCCAACACGAGAGTGGTCGGACGCAAGACGCACGTCTACGCGATTTAGAAGCTAGAAGTTGGCATCGGAAAATTGGGTCCATATTGTGCGCCGCGAATCGGCGATGGCGTGCCGTCCATGCATCAGGCGGGTGTTATCAAACATGAGCAGATCGTCGTCGCGCCACTGTATCTCAAAGGTATAGCGTTGAGCTATTTGCTGGAGAGTGACAACAAGATCCTCTGGAATGATGCTCCCATTGGCGAAGGTCGGATATAACAGAGGCTTTCCGGGGCGGTAGTTATGAATGATGTTATTAGCGAAGACGGGTCGATCTAAGAACTTCGCTTCGCGCAGCGCCGGGGCAACAAAATCCTGCCGCACCTCCTTGCCCTGCATTTCATAGAACTGGCCGTACGAACCGGCATTGAGAAATTCGCGCAGAGCATCGGCGCCCTTTATCCCGAGAAGCCGTTCCAGGAACGCGATTGTTGTCGTCCTCCGATAACGGAGCATGTTACTTTCAAAAAGCTGCACAATTGAAACTGGCAATTCGGACGCCAGCAGGGAACCGTCACAAAGTATGGTCTCGCTCCCACTCGTTGGCGCAGTGACGCAGTAGAACCAACATACATCCGGACGAAACGGAGTGTGTGAAAGCTCACTATGCAGCGGGATCGGGCCCGCTGATACATCGACTGTTTGTACCGTTCCATCCGGAGAGATTGGCGCACGTTGATTTCCAGGATAGGAAATCTGAGCCTTGGAATAGGCCTTCACGAAAGCCTGAAGCTTCTCAACCCCAATCGAGAAAGATCTGAATAGAACAGCCCCGTGCATTTTGAAGTATGTAACAACCGTATTCCGATCTACGGACAGTAATTCCTCATCTGAGTCATCCGCAATGATCATCGGGACCTCGCGCCAGGAGCGAGGATCGATTAGCCGTGGCATGGTAGAGTAGAGTTCCTCAAAGCGATACTAGAACTTATCTTGAAATTATTCATAAAGCGGTTTGAGATAAGTCGAAGTGTTGCAGGGAAAATGAATCCAACCACAATGCAGGAAGTTCAGAGATGAGTTCAGCGTTGCCGGCTGGCGGTGCGCTACGCGACCCGAAGGCCCTTTTTTCCCTGCTCTGCCCGAATGGACTCCTCGCTGAGGCTGCATCGGATCGATGCATGGGCAACTCTGAAGCATCGGTCTGTGCGGCTTTTTCGCAGTGGCCGGTCATCTTGCAAGCGAACATCTCCCGGCTGGCGGCTTTTGAGTTACTCGCACTCCTTCAGGACTTCGAATCGACCCAGTTGGCCGGAGTCGGATTAGCCGGTGCTTCTTTGGTTTCGGCCTGCATTCTGGCAGCGGGCGGAGGCTACACAGGCCTGATGGTGCGACCTGAACGCAAGAGTTACGGTGCCCGGAGAAAGATCGAGGGATTACCGGACCCGGCTGCCAAAGTGGCTGTGGTGGTCGACGCACTCGGCACAGGTCGTTTGCTTCTGGATGCAATTCGCTCTCTCGAAGACGGGGGAATGACCGTCGAAGGTGTGGTTGGCCTCATCGAATTGCCGTATCGAGGGGGAGCGGAAGAACTAAGAAGCCTGGGCTACCGGGTAGCCACCGTCTTTAACTCACACAGCGATTACGAGAGCCCCGCCAAAACTGAGACCACCTCAACCATGCGGATGCCCGCGCATTTGCGGCCGCGCCAGCCCCAGTGGTCAATCTCCAAAGTCCCCGACGGCCTCCATCCAGCACATGCGGCCCGCGTCGTCGCCGAGCACCTTGTAAGCACGGGAGAGGTGCTGACGCCGCCCCGCTATTTCGAACAGGATGAGAACGGCAGTGGCGGAGTTTGGGTGAGCCTCCGGCGACGGAGTGACGATCATCGGGTGGCCCGCAATGGATTCTGGCATTTCGACGCCCTCGAGTCAGATGTTCCGATAGATGTTGTGCTAGCGACGGCGATGACCGTCCAGTCGTGCCGCCCCGCGCTCACCGGGGAAAAACTGGCAGAACTCAAAATTGCGGTAACCTTCTTTTCGGCCCTCGAAGCAGTGGCGCCGACAGCACTTGACTTCAGCCGTTACGGGATCGTGGTCAGGAGCCGTCCCTTCCCCTCGAAGATGGGTGGAGCGCTGCCCGATACTCAATATTTCACTTCAACGTTCGAGCAATACCGGCATGCGCGTGAGACCAACGCGGGGATCGGAGCATTCGAGCCGCATGATGTCTTTCGACATCCAGTGACGAAACGCATAGAACCC
>DATAQX010000574.1:0-8957 GCA_036264455.1 Silvibacterium sp.
GAAATCAGCGATATTGAGAAGCACTTTTCGCCGGACAGCAGGACCGTGCTTACACAGGCCAAGGCGGTTCCTGCTGCGTATGCGGCAAACGATCCGGATCGATTCTCGTACATCCATTTTGTAGCGCATGGCACGGCTAGCCGGCTGAGTCCGCTCGATTCGGCGGTGGTGCTTTCGACCACGCCCGAGCATCCCGATACCTTCAAGCTCTACGCGCGAGACATCGTGCACCACCAGCTGCATGCGAGACTCGTAACCATCTCGGCTTGCTACGGATCGGGCTCGCGCGCTTATGCCGGCGAGGGGCTCGTGGGTTTGTCCTGGGCGTTTCTCCGCGCCGGGTCGCACAACGTAATCGGCGCGCTGTGGGAGGCGAATGATGCCTCCACGCCGCAGCTGATGGATCGGCTCTACAGCGAGATTCAGTCCGGTAACGGGCCGGACGAGGCCCTCCGCACAGCAAAGCTGTCACTGATTCATTCCCAGGGCGTATATCGCAAACCACTCTATTGGGCAGCATTTCAACTCTATGCGGGTTCGTGAAAGTAATTGCGTCGCGCGCATCACCTCTAAGTGTCATTGTCGGAGTCAATCACGCTAAGTAACATTGTCCCCCGGGCACCCACACATGCAGACAGAACCCGTAGTAATCGAACAATTTTTCCTTGGCTGCCTGGCACACGCCTCTTACATGGTTTGTTCAGGCGGCGTCGCCGCGGTCATCGATCCCCAGCGCGATGTTGATATCTACATCGAAGCAGCCGAACAAAGGGGCTTGAAGATCGAGCACATCATCGAGACTCATCTGCACGCCGACTTTGTCTCCGGCCATCGTGAACTCGCAGAGCGCACTGGCGCGCGCATCTATATTGGAGCTGCTTCGGGTGCAGCCTTCCCGCACACTCCAGTAAAGGACTGTGACTCCATAGAGTTCGGAAGCTGCCGCTTCGATTTCCTTGAGACCCCTGGTCACACGGTCGAGAGCGTTTGCGTCGTCATGACCGATCCAGCGCGGCCCAAAGTAGCCTTCACCGGCGACACACTGTTTGTGGGTGATGTGGGCCGACCTGATCTATCTGGCGATCACACTCCCCAGGAGCTCGCCGCGATGCTCTATAAGAGCCTTCATGAAAAGCTTCTCAAGCTTCCCGACGATACGGAGATCTTTCCCGCACATGGAGCGGGATCACTGTGCGGACGGCAGATGAGTAGCGAGCGCTCATCCACAATAGGAAAGGAGCGCTGTTTCAATTACGCGCTACAGGCGCGAACCTCAGACGAGTTCATCCGTCTGCTGACCGATAGCCTGCCTCCACGGCCCGAATATTTCGGCCGCGATGTGGAGCTGAACCGGCAGGGCGCGTCGGCACTGGATCAGCTCCCTCCGCCCATGCCGCTTCGCGCAGACGAGATCCTGCGCCTGCAATCCGAAGGCGCGATCATTCTCGATACGCGTCCGCCGATGCAGTTCGCGGTGGCCCATGTTCCCGGGTCTGTGCACATTGGCCTCTCCGGGCAATACGCCTCGTGGGCTGCCCGTATTCTTGGCCTGGACAAGCGCATCATTCTGGTCGGAGAGGATGCGGATCACCTTCGCGAATCGCAGCTGCGTCTCGCGCGCGTCGGCATCGAGCACGTGGATGCATATCTCGAAGGTGGAATCGCGGGCTGGATCGGGGGCGGCCACGAGCTGGACTACATCCCGCAGATTTCGCCGCAGGAGTTCGCGCAATTGCTCGAGAACGAGAAGGATCAAGTCGAGGTGCTCGACGTACGTGAGCCTGGTGAAGTAGCGGCAGGCGCAATCGAAAATTCGGTCAGGGTTCCGCTGGGACAGCTGGACGGACGAACGGACGAGCTGGATCGCAAAAAGCTCATCGTGGTTCACTGCAAAGGTGGATACCGCAGCTCCATCGCCACCAGTATCCTGCGTCGTGCCGGCTTCCGCGAAATAGCTAACCTCTCCGGAGGATTCGACGCCTGGCAGGCCGCGGGACACTAGAGCCTGTTAACAGGCCCTAGCCAAAAATCAGGATGCGCGGCAGATTAGGGGTGGCCAGGGGCAACACGTCGCGCCGGTTTGTATGCGCTCGCCCGCTGTTGGAACCTTTACTTTGCGGTAGCGCAGAATCGTTATGAAATGGCCGCGTTCGTCACCATAGGAAGTACCTTTGCTGGGGCGGGCTACCGGTTCTTCTGGCAACAAGGTTAAAGCAGTGTTAACGTTATGCGCAGCAACAGCTTCTCTGTACGCCCATAGTCCACGCTGTGGGGTCTGCCACGCCTCGACATGCTGGTATTGGGATATTGAAATCTGTCTGGTGTTCCAAGGGTTGGCATGGCTCTGAATCAAAAGCTCTCGGTTTTCGTATCGTCTACGTCGGACGATCTCCACACTTATCGGGCGGTGGCCGGGCAGGTCATTCTCTCGCGCGGATGGTATCCGGTTATGAACGAATACTGGGGGGCGATGGCCAATCCGGTACTGGACGCATGCTACGAAAAAATCAAGACGGCAGATCTGATGCTGCTTATTGTGGCTTTCCGGCGTGGCTGCGTTCCGACACCGGAGCAAGGAGGCAACGGAGTTGACTCCGTGACGGCCTGGGAATTCGACTATGCGCGAAAGAACAAGATTCCCGTGCTCGCCATGCAGGCGAGCAGCGAATGGCCCGGCACCCTCTTTGAGAAAGATCAATCCGGGCGCGACTGGGTGGAGAAATTTCGCACCGGGCTGAATCTACCTTCGACTTTCTTCGATCCCGAGAAGGAGATTGTAGGGGTGAAGGAAACGGATCAGCTGCCACTCTTCCGCGCCAAGGTCGGCGAGGTCCTGCTTTCCTACCTTCAGGATATGCTCGCCAGGGAAGCTAAAAGTCCTGCCGCGTCAGACGGACCGGATTATTTTGACCGCGCCTGCAAAGGAATCGTCGATGGGACCAGCATCCCGTTCGTGGGATCGGGCGTGTACGGCGACGGCTCTCTCAGCGCACTGGCGCTGGCGAAAGCACTTGGAACGGATGCAGGCTGCGACGAAGGATGCCTGGCCACAGCTGCTGAATATCGAGAGCGCTATCTGGGTTCACGACTGGATTTCCTCGAGGAGCTCCACGGGATATTAGAAAAGCGGATGGCCGAGTTGTCCGAGCCGCCTCCGATTTACAGCTTACTGCTCAACGCCAAGCCACCTCCTTTGATCGTGTCATCAACCTGCGACCTTGTCCTTGAGCGGTATCTGGAGGAAAAGGGCAAGGACTATATTCTTGTCTGCCATATTGTTCGATCGCGAGATCATGAGAACGACGGAAAGATTCTTGTTTTCCGCGGCAAGAATCATGAATTCTGCGTGGCCGACAAGATCCCCCTACAGGGCGCCGATTACATCATCTACAAACCACTCGGCTCTCCCATGTTGCACGACCGGCTGGATCCCGATCTTGAGATCGATACCGTGGTCATCACGGAGAGCGATCACCTGCTGCTGCTAGGCCGCCTTGAGCATGAACTGACGCAGATCCCCACTGCCTTTTGTCGACTTTTGCAGCGCCGTCCACTGCTGTTTGCCGGCTATGGCCTGGACGTCTGGCATTACCGCCTCGTGATGCAGGTCTTTCAACTGGTCCAGGCACAAGGATCGCGGCCCACCCCCATGGTCGTGCGCCAGCCCGCGTCACCGATGGAAGAGATGGCCTGGCGCAGGCTTGGCGCCGATGTTCTCCGCGTTCCTCCGAACGAGTTCGCAGCGCGTGTACTGGAGAATCTCTCGCCAATGAAGGATGCTCCCGCCCATGTCGGCTAGTACCGTTCAGCTCGATCCGGTAATCGCGCACCTTGAAGGCCCGTATGTCGGACTACGCCCTTTCGAGCGAAATGAGCAGGCAATTTTCTTCGGAAGAGCTCGGGACGCAGAGTTTCTCAAGGATAAGATTTTTTCCGCCCGCCTGACTCTGCTCTATGCTCCGTCAGGAGTTGGCAAATCCTCCATTCTCCGCACTCTCGTCACTCCAGCTCTCGAAGAACAACACGCCTGGGTCAAGTATTTTGATAACTGGACAGGAGACGATCCTTCCGCGTCGCTCAAAGCACGCCTGGTAAAGTTTGCGTCCGAGCTGGGTGTCTCGAATGCAGGAACCGGCGCGGGAAATGACACGCCAACACTGACCGAAATTGTCGGTCGGATCGCCGCCGTGGACGATCGAACCGCAGTCCTGATCTTCGACCAGTTTGAAGAATTCCTGGTGGCGCACGGAAAGCAGCTGGACCCTCTGAGAAAAGAGCTGGCAGCCCTGGTGCGGGCATCTGGACTCGATGTTCGCGTGGTTCTTTCATTGCGGCAGGAGTTTCTTGCAGCGCTCGAGCCATTCCGCAACGAGATTCTGAACCTCTTCCAATCCACTTATCTGCTGGACAGCCTCGATGACCAGGGCCTGCGTGAGGCCATCGAGGAGCCTGTTCGCATCTTCGGCGGAAGCTACGACCAGAAACTTATCGACCAACTGGTGTCTGATCTGCGCGCCAGTGAGGACCGTGAAGCCCTGGCCACAAGCCGAGCGCCTGTCGATCTTCCCATGATGCAGATCGTCTGCGGCCATCTCTGGGACGCTGCCGTGAAACGCAAGCAGACCGTGCTGACTCTGGCTCTCTATAAGGAGATGGGCGGCGCCGACGAGATACTCGAGGCTTATGTTCGCGACGTCATGCCGCGTCGATGGTCCGATCGGCGGTTAACGGCAAGACTCATGAAGTACCTTGCGCCGACCAGCGGACTCAAGAAGCCTTACACCAGCGAGGAGCTGGCTGAGAACGAAGGCCTTAATCAGGCGCGCGCGTATGCTGAGCTGGAGCGGTTAAGTGACAGGCGCATCCTGCGAGTTCGCGAGTATCGCGGCCAAAAACTCTTTGAACTTCAACATGACGCCTTCATCCGCTTCATCGGCCCGTGGCGTAATGAGGTCCTGCGACGCGACAAGGTCAGGCGCCGCTTCATCGGTGTGGCGATCTCAACGTGCGTCGTACTCGGTCTTGTCGGTTATTACCTGCTGACTGACTATCTGGAACTAAGGAAGGCAACGGCCCTTGTCAGCACGCTGCGCGATGAGACCCCAGAAGATCGCCGCAAATTCGCCGAGATGCGCCTCGACGCGGCGACTACGGACCTGTTGTTTCGATGGAAGCGCCCTGAGCTCCTGAGCAGCCTGCTACAGGCGAATAAGGATCTCATCCCCGATGGCTACGGTGTGGCCAATGCTCCGCCACAGGGATCCCGGGATGCAAACAACGTCGATGGAAGCCAGACTAATCAAGATACTCAAACGCCTCAAAACCAAACATGTTCACCCTTTTGCATCCATTACTCTGCCCTGCGTCAGCTGGATGAGAACTATTTCCAGGAGGAATGGCGGTATCTGGCTACCTCCATCTTTGCGAAAAAGGGCATACCCGTTCCACTGCAGATTCCATTGATCAGGGAACCGGGATTTCCTCTCAGGCGCATCACCATTACCAGCGGTAGCGGCAAGACGTTAACGACTTTAGCCAGGATAGAGGTCCCTCCGCATGAAGACTCTGTCTTTATCGCGACGGATAGTATTCGAGGGCCGGCCAAAGATTTTCTCGATCATTTCAAGGGCCAGAGCGGCTGGACGGAGATTCAGGCCGCAGAACTTCAGCCGTTTGGGCCTTTAATGGTCGTGCCCCCCTGGTCGCGGCCGGTTTGGAAAGTGTCAGGCAATCCGGCCAGCGATGGTCGTGGCATGGCCGCGTTCTATGTTGCCGCGGAACTCTTGAAGAATCCCGGACCACTTTTCGGCGACGACGCCGTGGCCCTACTGCTGGGAAAGGCTAGAGAACTTTGCCCGCAGACTGTGAATGAAGCCATTGCAGCCAGGGGCTATATAAATCTGCCCACGGATCTCGCCGAACAAGTGAAAAGACGCCAATCCCTGACCGATCTTCCAACCATTCTGGACGCGCTTGCCGCCTACCCCGCGGAGGATAGCAGGAAGCTGGAGAGCAAGGAGAGATCGCAGGCCACTGCCGATCTGGTCTACGCACAGTTGCACAGTGAGAAGTCACAAAATTTCCCCCAACTCGGCGGCCCGTGGAAAGATGACGGCGGTGCTCCCGGGCAAACATCAAAGATTAGTGCTGCATATGAACAGCTTGGCCCCTGGCTCCCGAGTCTCGAGCGGCCCGTGAAAGTGTATCTGGGTAGAACACTGCGTGAGCAATGGTTCAGCGGACAAAATTCGATTCTCGAGCAACGGCTCAATGACCTCCGCGACAAGCTTGCTGCGCGATACGGCATAGAACTGCGGGGACCGCTCATCTTCTCCGCCAGCTCGGGGAATCCCCTGCAAGCCAAGGCCTATCGAATTGAGACTATCGATCCGAAGGCGCCGGAATGCGCCGTGCCCGCAGTGCCAGATGCCCAGATCGACCAGTTCATCGACACCCTGGAACGTTGCATTGGGGCATCACGAAGGGATTGGTTAGTGGCCGAGGATGTGTTTCGCCGGCGGCAGACAACCAGTCCCGGGATGCAGAAATGGCTCGAGAACGAATACTCCCTCACCAGCCAGAAGGAGTTGATGCGGGCTGTTATAGGAAGCGCGCCGGTTAACGCCAGTTCCCCCGCGTCGAAGGCGGCGTCAGGGAGCATTCAGCCTGAAGACACACTCTGGCATTCCGATTGGCTGCTTCGTTCACTCTTATTCTGGTCGCAGGTGGCGGATCTGCGCGACACAGGCAAGATGGCAAATTATCTGCAAAACACCCAAAGGGCGCGCCTCATTCCTGTAACCTCACCTCCGCAAACCCAGCCGGCTGCCGGCCTCGTCGCAGAGGGTATTTCAGCCCTGGATGCCGACCGAATCCCGGCTGCGGGAGAGGCGTTTTCGCGAGCGGCAAAGGCCAACCGGTCCGTAGCCATCCAAAGTTTCCTTGCCACCTACCCGCAGTCTCTTAAATCGATTGAATTGAGTGAGGCGACGGAACTTTGCAAAGGCGCCTTGCCCCCTTACCTTAACTACACTTCCTACAAAGACCTTGCACAACGCATCGAGCTTGACGAGTCCCGGGATAAATGGAGTTCGAGTCTGACATCCGAGACGGCGAGACGATTCGGCCTCTGCTCGCTTCAAGCTGCTTTGTACAGTCCTCGCCGGAGGAGAGTGGCCCTTGAGTCCCGCCTGCTGCTGGGACGCGACAATTCCAACGATTGGACTCCCCAGGAAGCTCACTGGCTGGCGGAAAGGACGCTGAGCGATTACGATCCCTACTCCGATGATGTGAAGCTGAGGGATGCAGCTTCGCAATTGTTGAAGAGCGCCATGCTTCGCCTGCCCGGATCCGATGGCAACTGGGCTATGCGCTTCGTTGTGGGAGAGTACGATATTTTCACTCTGCCACGCATGACGAAGCCAGGACCCAAGGCCTGGCGGCTGAAGTTGATGCGAGATCTGGCCAAGGCTCGGCCCGCACCGGCGAACCTGTCGTATCTTGCCAATCAGCTCTACGAAAGCGACCGCCCTGAAGATCTTGAAGAAGTTCTGCAGATTACGGATCGGGCGCCGCAACTCGTGCAAAGTGAAACCAATCCAAAACAGCGAGATGCAGATCTGGCGGCTTTTCTGTATTACCGGGCCACAGCTCTGGAGAGGCTATCCGATCTGAGCGACAGCAATCCTGCTTTGCACCTGAAGGATCGCCGGGCAGAGGCGGACGCAACCCTCGATCAACTGGGACGGCTCAAGGGCTGGGAAGAAACCGCTTTGGGCCTTCAGGCAGAATTTCTGGTCGAGCGGGAAGAATATGCGAAAGCGATTGAGACCCGCCAGAAAATGCTGGATTCTCCCACTCTCCGGCAATATGCGGTGAATGACACTCTTTTGTATCAGGTGGCGCTGTTGTCGCAGCTTCTTGCCGGCAACGAAGTGGCCGCCCAGCAAACCGCAGATGAGGCAGAGACAAGAGCGACAGATGGCACCCTCACGGAAGACTTACAAGCAGATCTGATGTTTACAGCCGCTTTAGGCCAAATCGTCACAGGATCGACGTCCATGGAAGGCACCGGCAGACAGTTCCTGCTCATGGACCATCCATATGTCCCATATATCGCGATGATGCTTTACAGCCGCATGGCTTCGAGCCAGACCCAGCAGGAGGCCAAAAGCGTGCTGGACGAACGCTGGAAGCAGGTTGACAGGTCGCATTGGAAAGAACGCCTGCGTGGAGGAGATGAAACCGCCTGGCGGGAGATGCTGCTAGGACTGTATCTCAATCAGGTGCAGCCTCAGGAGATTTTCGATCCGCTCAAGGACGAACAAGCATTCGCAAAGTCTGACCTCTATTATTTGCCTATGTCTCGCCAGGACATGCTCTGCGAAGCCAACTTCTATGCTGCTCTGCTGGCCGAGTCAAAGAAAGATATGAAAACCCGAAACGCAGATCTGCAGAAAGTTCTTGATACCAAGGTGGTTTATTTCACGGAGTATGACCTGGCTAAGTTCCTGCTCGGGCAAAACAACCTTCCACATTAGGAACTGAACGATCTCCTGCCCGGCTCAGGCGGGCCTTGTGAATCCGCCAAAATGCTCTGCGCTGACCTGCTGTCCAGTGGCGCGACCAATGGCCAGCAAATGATCGATCTGCTTCACCGCATCGAGCTTTTGTACCTCCTCAGGATTCAGATCTCCCAGCCTCATGGCTTCCAGGCCTTCTTTACTGAGATCAGCGTTGTAACGCGCATAGAGAAAAGCCCGGCCCATATCCTGCTGCAACGGGATGCGGGGAACCTTCGATATTCGCTCCAGCGTCCAATCGTCCGCGGTCTCGCGGCAGATGAGATCCAGAAGCTCCCGGTCGATCACCGCACCGTGCGTGCATCGCCCCACCGTGCGGCAGTTGAGATCCTGGTCGATGGACATTGCGTTTAAAAGGCTGGAAGGAATGGTTGC
>DATAQX010000589.1:0-3903 GCA_036264455.1 Silvibacterium sp.
GGAGTAGCCGGAGCCGTCTGCTGCTGGGATGTTTGATTTGTCGGCTGTTGTGGGGCCGGTGCGCCAGAATTCGCCGTCTGGGCAAAAGAAGAAAGACACAGCGATGCAACCGCGCCGCCGGCAAAAAGAACTGAAAAGAAACGCATACGTCAAGAATAAATGAACGCGAGCGGAAGCACTCCGCAGCCGCACTTAAGGCGCCGAAATCTGTAACCGGAAAATCATCTTCAGCGAGTATCTGTGGTCTGTTATCGTCTCTCGCAGTTCGTCTTCATGCACACCAACGCTTGTGAGGTGACCCATGCCCTGCGATCCACAGGAGTTAAGACACGTCCCGCTCTTTGCCTTACTTGACGAGGATGAAATTTCCGTTTTGGCTGCCCAGGTCGAGCTGAAGAAATTCACCGCCCGTCAGCGCATCTACAAGATCGGCGATCCCGGCAAACACGCCTATATCCTGATGTCCGGCAACGTGCAGGTCACGACTGTCGATGAGGATCACCAGGAGGTGCTCGTCGATCAACCCGGCCATGGGGAGTTCTTCGGCTTCGCTTCCATGCTGGAGCAGACGCCCCACCAGACCACTGCACTGGCCATCGAGGAAACCGCCTGCGTCGAAATCAGCCGAGATGACATTGCCACCCTGCTTCAGCGCAAGCCAATGGCCGGCATGGACATGCTTACCGTACTCGGCCGTCAATTCCATGCTTCGCAGCAGCTCGTGCGTCTGCGCGCCAGCCGCAACGCAAACGAAGTCATCGAAGAGGAGTCCACCTTCGGCGAGCGCACTGCCGACTCCGTTGCTGGCTTCGGAGGCTCATGGACCTTCATCATCACCTTTCTGGCGGGCCTCGTCATCTACAGCATCATCAATGTCGCCCTCAAAGGCCGCGCCTGGGACCCCTACCCTTTCATCCTTCTCAACCTGATCCTCTCCATGCTCGCCGCCATCCAGGCGCCCGTCATTATGATGAGCCAGAACCGCCAGGACACCAAGGATCGCCTCCGCAGCGAACTTGATTACGACGTTAACCGCCGCGCAGAATCCGAAATTCAACACCTGGCCCGCAAGCTGAATCTCTTAACCGACAAGCTCGGAGACGTCGACGATTTTCTCCGCGAACACATCCCGCCGCCGCAGAGCTCAAAGCAGCCGACAAGCTAAAGATCCTTCGCAGACAGCGCAGCCTTCCCAAAAATCGATCCTGCGCCTGAAGCATCACCTTGTATATTGCGAATCGAGGCGTAACGAACTCTAAGTTGCTATCATTGCGGTCATGTCCACAGCTCAAACTTGGGACCCGGCGTCTTATGCACAAAACGCGAGATTCGTATCCGACTTAGGATCGCCCGTCGTGGATTTGCTTGCACCTAAGCCCGGCGAAAAGATCCTCGATCTTGGTTGCGGAGACGGCGTATTAACAAAAAAGCTGGCGGATCTGGGTTGTGAAGTGGTTGCGGTCGATTCGAGTGTCCCGCAGATCGAAGCCGCAAGGAAGCTCGGCTTGAACGCATCCGAGATCAGCGGCGAAGACCTGCCGTACCAGGAAGAATTCGATGCCGTGTTTAGTAATGCCGTGCTGCACTGGATCAGGCGTGCAGACGTGATGCTCGCTGGAGTGTATCGCGCCTTGAAACCAGGCGGCCGATTTGTTGCTGAATGCGGGGGCCATGGTTGCGTTCACAAGATCCGGACTGCTCTGGTTCAAGCATTGGACCGCCGTGGGTTTGATGGCGAGGCTCGCGTTCCGTGGTATTTCCCCACACCCGGCGACTATGCCACCAGGCTGGAACGCGCTGGGTTTCGTGTCGATAGCATTGCGCTGATCCCACGTCCAACTCCCTTGCCTGGCGACATCATTGGTTATTTGGAAACTTTTGCTCTGAACTTTTTTCAAGGCTTCTCCGACGAAGCTCGCAACGACTATCTGCAAGAGGTTCGGATGATCTTGGAACCGCAGCTTCGCGATGCCAATGGAATCTGGGTTGCCGACTACGTGCGACTGCGGTTCGCGGCAACCAAAGCTCGCGACTGATTCAGAGTGGAACAAGACTACAAGGCATTGCTCCTCTCCGAGGGGCGCCACTCTCGACAATCGAGAGAGAATCTTAGCGCCGATCTTCGATGGTACGCAGCAGCTCGACAATCTTCGGCGCTCCCACCTGCCGGTAGTCCGGCGATAACAAGCCGTATCCCTCGACCGCATCGTATTTCCGTCCCTCACCGCTCGATTGCGTACCGTTCAGCGGCCAGTAACTCCACGCCAGATCGTTCTCTTTCAGGTAGCGCACAAACAGCCTGAACCAGTCTGAGTTTGCCCCGCAGTCCAGCGTCTGGCACGTCCCAAACTCACCCACCCACAGCGGCACGCCCGGCTCTGCATGGAGCAGAAAACCGGCCCGCGCGTCATAGGCTTGCTTCAGTTCGTCATAGCTCGAGAATGCGTGCTCGGGCGGAGCATACGCATGCGGCGAGTAGACCAGTCGATCCGTCACCTTCAGCCGCACCGGTAGCTTGTCGAATCCCGCGAAGTTGGTCGAGTACTCGGGGCTCTCCACCATGATCAGCAGCCGCGGATTCGCCGCGAGCACCGCGTTGCCTCCGCGTTCAGCAGCCGCGTGCCAATCAAGCTTTGGATCGCTTCCGCCCCACGCTGCCCCACTGCGCAGTTCGTTGCGCAGGTCCGCGCCAATCACCCAGGGCTCATGCTTGTAGCGATCCACGATCGTCCGCCAGTCCGCCAGCCATTTGCTCTCCGGATACTCGGCGTTGTACCAGAGCCCATTGCCATCCTTCTCGCTGCAGCACCAGTCGGCACGGCTCATATGGTTGTCCAGGATGACCATGATGCGCGCCTTCGCCAGCGCATCGATCACCGCATCCATGACTTCCATCGCGCGCATGTCTTTGAATTGCGGATTCGCCTTGACCGCGTAGTCCGGCACGACCGGATTGCGTTCCAGCGTTTCGTTCGCCCAGGGCAGCCGCACCGAGTTCACACCGAGCGCGGCAATCTCGCCAACGAGCGTGGCCAGCGGAGCATGGTCGAGACCACCGGCTACGTATTCCTTCTGATCAAAGCCATACCAGTTCACCGAAGTCAGCCGCACGTCATGACCCGCGGCATCAAGAATCCGGTGGCCGCTGGTATGCAGTGGAGGCTCAACACCAGGTTGCTGCGCGTGGGCAGCTGGAGCGGCAACAGCAAGAGATAAAGCAGCAGACAAAAAAATGCGAGCGCGTATGTCGTGAATCATCGACAACAGCATACGCTCCCCATCATTTGCCTCAGCGGTGGTCGTCCCCCGCGAAGATTCCCCGCGAAGGCCGCCTGTGTCCAATGGGCTGACAACCGGTGCGGCATTGCCGACCGCGTCATCAGCGAACACAATGACCGCCACGCCGTCGTCGAAGCAATCTTCGAGCTTCCCGAGTGTCCCATCCGGCCGCAATGCCGGTGGCACTTGGAGTCCGGAGATGACGCCTGCCGCGCCTGCCCCGAGGTCATCACCGATATGAGTATGGAAACCACGGCATCAGGAATCTCGGCGTCCTGACGCCAACCGGTTTATGGCATCAGCGATCCTGATCGGCGACCACTCTTCATACTGGCTGAAGGAGGTGTTCACACAGAGGTAAGAGCTATGCGATGATGGTAACCTGTCCGGGCGGGAACAGTACCTTTTCGTAAACAGGTCAAAGGGATTTCCCATCGGTTACAAGAACCTGTTTGCCCGGCGACAAGGTATCCTAGCTGACGGCCAGCCTGAAACAGAGGGTTGGAGTATTGCACATCGTCGTTCTTTACTGCGTTGGGAGAACTCGGTATGCGAAGGAAAAGTCAGTTCATAGGGGGGTGGACCGGCTGTACCTTGATGGCGGTGGTTTTTGCCGCCTTGATT
>DATAQX010000008.1:0-4722 GCA_036264455.1 Silvibacterium sp.
GCGGCTTCGGTCTCTTCTTCGATTCCTTTTCGCAGGACGTCTTCCTCTCCCACCTGCCATACAACAGCTCCTTCGATCCAGGACCTGCCTACAATCCCGTGGGTCCGGCACCTATCTTCTCCGTATCCGCTGTCGGCGGCCCGCTGCAGGCTGGTCAGCCTATCTTCAATGCACCGTCCACCACCGCTGCGGGAGACATCTTCTCCGTAGACCGGCACATTCCCACACCCTACATGATGAACTACAACCTGAACCTTCAGCAGCAGCTCTCGCCGCGCGCTCTCCTGCAGGTCGGCTACGTCGGCTCGGTCGGGCGTCATCTGCTTCGCTTCCGGGATATCAACCAGCCGAATCAAGCCACCATCACGGCTACGGATATCGCCTTTGCGCAGTCGAATACCTACACCGACCCCACAACCATGGCCACCCTGCCCTGCTATCCCAACGGCGGCCCGGGCTGCATCCCAACCTACAACTCTGCCAGCAGGACGTATCGCAACAATTCCTATGGCGCCTTCTATATCAACCAGGAAGAGGCATCGGCCAAATCCAGCTACAACGCTCTCCAGGCCAGCCTGCGTATAAACGACCTCCGCGGCATTACCAGCATAGTGAATTACTCCTGGTCACATTCATTGGACACTGCCAGCGACAGCGAAGACTTCGTGCCCAATGCCTCTCAGCCCAATGACAGCACGCGGTCAGGCCTTGAGTACGCTAATTCAAACTTCGACGTTCGCAACCGCTTTACCTGGATCTTCGGTTATCAATTTCCCAATCACAAAGGAAGCTTTCCTCTTCTGAGCAGTGGTTGGGGCGTGGACAGCACTGTGACGCTTCAAGACGGACAGCCCTTCAACCTGAACTACAACTTTGAAGATGACTTCAGCGGCAGTGGTGAGGGCTTCGATCGCCCCGACCTCATCGGCTCACCCAAATACTCGAAGAACCCGACGACATTTCTCGATCTAACTTCCTTCGCCGTCCCCTGTGCGCTCACGCCGTATGCACTCGCGAACGGGGCCACAGGCACGGCTCAGGATTGCCTACCGGGCTCCCGTCACTTTGGATCGCTCGGACGGGACGCGCTCCGCGGGCTTCCCTACAAGAACTGGGATCTGGCGCTCTACAAGAACACCCACTTCGGTGATCGCTTCGCCCTTGAGTTACGCGCGGAGTTCTTCAACATCGTCAATCACCCCAACTTCTCCAGCCCCTTTCTGCCCAACTTCATTGCTGACGCAGCGCAGAACGGCTTCACGCAAGCCGGTTCCAGAGAGGTAAGCCAAGGGAACTATGCCATCACGGCCACCGGTGACGTCGGCCTCGGCAACCCCTTTCTGGGAGGCGGCGCACCACGCGGTATACAGCTTGCAGCCAAATTCTCGTTCTGATTCGGCAGTTAAATCACTCCGTGATAAATGATTGGAACCGCGAATCACGGGCCACGCGCCAAAGTGCTTGATTCGACTGTTTGGCTTCTTCGCCACTTCGCGGATGGGCACTGAGATTCATTCGCATGATGGAGAGAGCGTTTCACGTCACTGGACCTGTTCTAAATCACCTCATCGTGTCACGCCGTTTGCCCGGGTATGTAGGGTAGTCTACTTCGGAGGTGGAGGGTGACCCAGAAAATCTGGGCTTATCGAGATCCCGCAGGCTTCGTGGCGGCCCCGGCGACAGGTATTCGATGCGATCAAACGCCTGAAAGCAACCGAGCGTCCCTTCGTGACTCTGCCAAGAGTCCTCTGGGGAACTCATCGTCGAAAGGTAAAAAGCCTTAGGCGAAGACAATGCAACGGTCAAGACAACGCAACGCATCTGCTTCGGTGCCGACATCGTTGCGGGGGGTGATTATGTCGGACCTCCACATGAACCATAAGGTGCTCATCGTAGACGATGTGCGCGGGGTCGCCGAATCTTTAGCAGCGATCCTTTCGCAGCGTGGTTATCTCACCAAATCCGCCCGGTCAGCGGAAGATGCTCTTCGTTTGATCGTCCAATGGGCTCCTGATTTTGCACTCCTCGATGTGATGCTTCCCGGGATGGACGGAATCAACTTGGCTATCGCCTTGAAGGAAATATGTCCGAATTGCAAGGTCTTACTGTTCTCCGGGTGCGCGGAAACGGAAGATCTCCTCGCTCAAGCAAAGAGCAATGGACACCACTTTGAAATCCTGGCGAAGCCCGTGAACCCGAGATTTCTCTTAGAATCAGCCGCCCGTATGCTTGCTAATTGAAAGTTTTTCATTCAATAGAGGGAAGGAGGAGAGAGGCGAGACGTGCTGCGCAGGTTCGACACCCAAGGGCCGAAGAGGATGCATTACGGGCCGACGAGCGATCTCCGGGATGATCACCGGCATTGGCAGCGTCGGTACTTGATTGCCTCTCTGAACGCCGGGCGTTGTAGCAATCGTCTCTGCTTTTGCATTGATCGTGCGAAGGCCGATCTTCTCGTCCCTTGCCCAGTAGGGAACGAGACCCCAGCGCAATGAGGACGAGTTCACGCTCACCAGTATCGCCATTCAGTCGGACAATTGGCTGAAGGGTCTGCGGAGCTATGTTCCAGCTCGGGCCGAAGTCAGGCAGGGATGGGCCGTGCACACGGAAGTGCTCTGCTATTCGCTGCTTGTCAGAGCGTCGGGCGTATCTACCGCACATGGGAGAAGTAATACCGGCGATTCATGGAATCGCTGTGATCTGTCGATATGGAAGAAGTACGGGAAGGGGTATACCTCATGACCATCTCCGTCTCTGGCTCACTTACGACAACACCTTCTGCGGCGGAACCCGTGTCCGCTCCTTCGGCAGTCGCTCATCCTAGCCCAAAGGCAGCCGTGCCCACCGATGCCGACACGGTGAAGCTTTCACAAGCGGCGCAGGTTCGTCTGTTCAAACAACAGGGCCAATCTCTCTCCCAGATTGCGTCAAATCTCAGCATCCCTATCGCCACAGTAGATAGCTTTCTGGGCATTCAGACTGCGAAACCCACCGCCACGTCAGCTCCCGCACAGAGCCAGGGCCCGGCTGTTGCACCCCAGCCTTCCGCCAAGGGCTGACGTACCGATTGGGCGCGAACAAAAGGCTCGCCTCCGTCCTCGCCGTTTCCAGTTCATTGCGTCGCTTTGCTGGCCTCGATCACCATGCGTGCAATCGTAATAGAGTCAGAGACCGCCGAGAGAACTCGCGGACTTCTGTTCTGTATCTCTCTCGACTCCACACGGGCCAGCCTCACAGCTGCCAACGAGCCCGGCTTTTAGCCCTCTTTCCGCCAGTACACGAACCGCCACCACGCATCAGGTAGGTCTACCCCTAAACATCTTGAGTATCCGTCTGTTACAGCCGGTACCACTAGCAGACAGGACGGGCGGCTTTTCGGCTGGTGATCGGTTCTGGTTTGATCATCGTTCTTTTGTTTGACGCCAGTATGTCGAGCCGCATCTGAGTAATGCAGGAGGCAAAATGGAATCCCCAAACCTTCTTGCATTGATCGCCAAACGCGAGGAGTTCAGGAAAGGCATCCGTCTCCTGGAAGCCAAACCTTCATCGGTCAGCGAATTCGAAGCCAAACGACTCATCGCACGTTTACGCCTTATGGCTGAGCGGCTGGACAAGCGTATCGAGATGGAGGCGAAGACTCCGCGAACTGAACACGCAGCATAAAGCCATTTGCGAGCATTCAGCAAGAGGGGTTTTTATGCCTAGGGACTTCGAAGTGAGCAGCACCAGAGGCCAACATGCCCGCGAGGTCTAGTTTTATGGTGGTTTGTTTCGTGCAGTCGGACCGCGTGGAGAGGTAGCGTTCGGTTCAGTCTTGGGCGATTTGCTCGGACTCGTCTGACGGTACTTCGAACAGGTGGAATCTCATGTCAAATCCGCGCAATGCCAACGAGCTGTAACAGCTGGCTCTCGATTTCCAGCCAATTTTTATTCAGGTCCACGTCCAAAAAACCTGGCATCACCTTGTGGCAGCCTCTTCACGTGCTCTAGCCCCCGGCAACCCCACATTCGCCCCACAATAGCGATGCCTTTTGATTCTCTTCCCTACCGCGTGATCGCCAAACCCGCAGCTTAAATCCTTTAGATTGTGCCGTTAAGGGTTCTCATAACCCAAAGGTCGCGATCATCTGTCTTCTCGACGCAAAGTTTGCGATCCGCTAACTCAGGCGAGGCGCACTGCAAACGTGCGGAATATCCCGTTGTTATCGCGGACGCAGCCTCCGATTGAGGAAGCGCTGGCACCACGCGGAACCGACCATAAATGGTCTGATTGTGCTGCTGGCGCGTACCCGTCTGGGAATCGCGCCGAAAGTGCACGCGAACCGCCGCGTGCTTTGTCTGCGCGCAATAATCCTGCCTGCTCTCCGGGCCATAGGACACCTTCTGCCCAGAAACGCGCACACAACTGGCACACAGGGTGTGATGGAGATCAGGCTTCATCAAGGCCTGAGAGGGGTGTTATTGATCGGAGAATTCAGTCACCCGGATAGAGTTTGCACGCCCAACGACAAACTCGGACCATGTTTGGTCGTTACGCTCGCTGTTCGGACGGAGCCATGAGGTGGGCCGGTCTACCGGAACCGCTATTCTGTCCGATGACGGCTTCCTTTTCAGCCAGTAATCTTTGGTGGGCAATTAACGAGTGAGGTCCCCGGTTGGCAAAGGCAAAACTCAAGCGTGCGCTTGGCTTCCGCGACCTCATCCTGTTTTACGTCGTCTCGG
>DATAQX010000033.1:0-2975 GCA_036264455.1 Silvibacterium sp.
TAGCCATGCGAGCGCAACGCCAGCCCGACGGAGGCTCCGATGAGTCCCGTACCGAGGATGGCGATGCGCTCGATAGGCATGCCTTAAACAGTAACGCTGTCAGGTGCGGCAATGCTGCGACCGACCGCCGGAGCAATGATGCGCAGCTCGTCCATGAGCTTTACAAACTGGTCCGGAAAGAGCGATTGCGCTCCGTCGGATATTGCCTTGTCAGGGTTGGGATGGACCTCGATCAGCAGGCCGTCGCCGCCGGCAGCGACCGTGGCCCGCGCCATCTGCGGAACCATATCGCGGCGGCCTGTGCCGTGCGAGGGATCGCCGACCATGGGGAGATGCGACAACTTCTTCACGACTGGGATTGCGGAGATATCCATGGTATTGCGCGTGTAGGTTTCGAAGGTGCGGATGCCTCGCTCGCAAAGGATGACATCGTAGTTGCCGCCGGAGAGAATGTACTCCGCCGACAGCAGCAGCTCTTCGAGCGTGGCCGCGATGCCGCGTTTGAGCAGTATGGGCTTGCGCACCAGACCGAGTTCGCGCAGCAGGTTGAAGTTCTGCATATTGCGCGCGCCCACCTGGAAGCAATCAATGTAGGGGAGCATAAGCTCGATCTGCGAAATCTCCATGACTTCGCTGATGATGAGCAGGCCGGTTGCATCGCCGACCTCGCGCAGCAGCTTAAGGCCGGCGAGACCCATACCCTGGAAGGAATACGGCGAGCTGCGCGGCTTGAAAGCGCCGCCGCGAAGGAACTTCGCTCCTGCGGCCTTTACCTGTGCGGCGATAGTGAAGATCTGCTCGCGGCTTTCAATCGAGCACGGACCGGCCATGACGATGACTTCATCTCCGCCTACCGCGACTCCATTTGGAAACCGGACGATGGTACCCTCGGGCCGAAAGCCGCGTCCGGCCAGCTTGTAGGGCGAAGAGATGCGGACGACTTCCGCTACACCCGCCAGCAGTTCAAAATCTTTGTGATCGAACTGCCCAGGCGTTCCGACTCCCGCGAGGATGGTCTGGAGGGCGCCAGTGGTGCGGTGCACGTTGAATCCAACTTCGACCATTCGCTCGACTACGCCTTGTATCTGGTCTTCAGTGGCCTTTTCCTGCATTGCAACGATCATGATTGCTTTTCCTGTCCTGCGCGACTCATTTCGCGCTTGTTACTCTCCGCTGTCAGTTGTGTCCGGTCTACCCTTCGCAGCCAGCTCCTGCCGCTGGAGCGCCCGCATCACGTCGATGATGCGTTCGTAGACGTGGGTCAGCTCAATATCGGGAAGCGGACCGTGATTGGCAGCGCGCACATTTTCAAAGATCACACGCTCGCGATTCGGCTCGTATATCGGCAGGGAGGTATTGCGCTTCAGCTTGCCGATGGCCTGCGCCGCTTCGGCGCGCTCACTCAACAGCGAGACGATCTGCCGGTCAAGCTCGTCGATTTTTCTCCGCCAGTCTTCGATGTCCATGCCTTCCCCTTATGCGACGCGTTCGAAGCGCGTCTGCGGTTTGAGTGCCCTATCTACAAACTGTGAAATTAACGGGTCTGCAGAACGGGCGTTCCTCGTCTCGCGTTCTGTAGACCCTTGATAAATCGCGCGATGGAGCTGGGCGCTTCCTGAGGCGTCGACTCCTCAATGATTCTGACCAGCGCGCTGCCGATCACTGCGGCATCCGCGAATTCGCCGACCGCGGCGAAATGCTCGGCGTTGGAGATGCCAAAACCTACAGCGATGGGCAGTTTCGTGTAGCGGCGCAGGCTCGAGACCAGCTTTTCGGCATCAATCGCCAACGACTGCTGCGTGCCGGTGATGCCGACGCGCGAAATGGCGTAGACAAATCCTTGCGAGGCGGCCGCGATGCGCTCCAGGCGTTCATCGGGGCTGGTGGGCGCGGCAAGAAAAATGGGCGAGAGATGATGCCGCTCAAGGTGCGTGAGGTATTCGCCGGCTTCTTCGACAATCAGGTCGGTGACCAGCACACCGTCGACGCCCGCCTCTTCGGCAGCGGCACAAAAGCGCTCCAGGCCGAAACGCAGGATGGGATTGAAATAGGAAAAGATGACCAGGCCTGCCTGGGGTCGGGCACGGCGCAGCTCAGCAGCGACGGCGAGAACGTCGCTTAGCGTGGTGCCTTGCTTAAGAGCACGCTCGCTGGCGCGCTGAATGACCGGGCCATCGGCAAGCGGATCGCTGAAGGGCACACCCAGTTCGATCACGTCCGCGCCGGCATCGATGGCGGCGAGTGCAATATCGCGTGTAGTGGGCAGGTCGGGGTCGCCAGCGGTGAGGTAGGCCACCAGCCCGGGCTTGCTGGCAAAACGAATCGGCATCGAAACTACTTACGCTCCCTTAACGCTCAGTTCGCGGGAAAGAATTCCTATGTCCTTATCGCCGCGTCCGGAGAGATTGACCATTAGTATGTCATGCTGTGCCATGGCGGGCGCAAGCCGGATGCACTCGGCAACGGCGTGCGCGCTTTCCAGCGCGGGCAGAATGCCTTCGGTGCGGGCAAGCTGTACGGTAGCTTGGAGTGCTGCCTCATCCGTCGCGCTCACGTATTCGGCGCGGCCGGAGTCGTGCAGTGCCGCGTGCTCGGGGCCCACCGAGGCATAGTCAAGGCCAGCCGAGACGGAGTGCGTGAGAGACACCTGACCGTTGTCGTCCTGAAGCAGATAAGAATATGTGCCCTGCAGCACACCCGGCGACCCTCCGTGGAAACGGGCAGCATGCTCACCGAGCTTTTCTCCACGACCGCCGGCCTCCACGCCGATGAGACGAACCTGCGTGTCGGGGATGAATTCGTAAAAGGCTCCGATTGCGTTCGACCCGCCGCCAACGCAGGCGATGACCGCTGTGGGAAGACGGCCTTCTTTTTCCTGAATCTGCTGGCGAGCCTCTTTGCCAATGACGCGATGGAAATCACGCACCATCGTTGGGTAAGGATGCGCACCGAGAACGCTGCCCAGAAGATAGTGC
>DATAQX010000138.1:0-1753 GCA_036264455.1 Silvibacterium sp.
TTCATCTCCAACCAGCGCATGGGCATGGATGTTTTTGCCGGCATCGATCCGCAGGCGAGTCTGGTCTTCGCCACCGCGGCATGGCAGTACACGCACCACGTGCTGCCGGGCATGCGCAGCCATCGGGGCCCCATTCTCACCGTCGCTAACTGGTCGGGCCAGTGGCCCGGACTGGTGGGTCTGCTCAACCTCAATGGCTCTCTGGTCAAGGCCGGCGTTCCCTTCCACTCGCTGTGGAGCGAAGACTTCACCGACGAGTATTTCCGCACCCGGCTTCAGGAGTGGATCAGGCAGGGAAGTGTCACCCACGATCTCTCCCACGTGCGCGACCTTAACCCGAATGAGCTTCCCGCGTCGGCGAAGAGCACCGGCGAAGAGCTCGCCGCGCAACTTCTCAAGCGCAAGGCAATCCTCGGCGTCTTCGACGAAGGCTGCATGGGGATGTACAACGCCATCGTCGACGACGAGTTGTTGAACCCGCTGGGCGTCTTCAAGGAGCGGCTCAGCCAATCGGCGCTGGTGGCCAGGATGCGCGTCGTCGGCGACGACGAAGCGACTTCTGTGAGGCGGTGGCTGGATGCGAAAGGCATGCGCTTCAACACCGGCAAGGACGACAAGACCGAACTCACCGATAAACAGATTCACGAGCAGTGCAAGATGTATATCGCGGCTTTGCAGATTGCGGATGAATTCGGTTGCGACGCGATCGGCATTCAATACCAGCAGGGTCTCAAGGACATGGTGCCGGCCTCCGATCTCGTGGAAGGCTTGCTCAATAACAGCGACCGTCCCCCCGTCCACGATGCTTCGGGCAAGGAGTTATACGCCGGCCGTCCGCTGCCGCATTTCAACGAGGTAGACGAGTGCGCGGGGTTGGATGCGCTGGTGACCAACCGTTGCTGGACAGCTCTGCGGCTCGATCCCGCGACCACGCTGCACGATCTGCGCTGGGGAGAACACTACAGTGGAAGCGGCATCGAAGAGTTTGTGTGGGTGCTGCAAATCTCCGGCGCGGCTCCGGCCAGCCACTTCGTCGATGGCTATCGTGGCGCTTCGAGCGAACGCCAGCCGCCGATGTATTTTCCGCTCGGTGGAGGAACGCTAAAAGGCGTTGGCCGTCCGGGAAAGATTGTCTGGAGCCGCGTCTTCGTCGAAGCCGGCGGTCTGCATGTGGATATCGGACTGGGCACAGTGGTCGCGCTTCCTGCCCAAGAGACCGAACGCCGCTGGAAGCAGACCACCATGCAGTGGCCCATGGTCAGCGCCACCTTCGACGGTATCTCGCGCAACGCCTTCATGGCGCGGCATCGCGCCAATCACGTCAACATCGCCTACGCTCCCGATGAGACGCGAGCTGCGCAGGCGCTCGCCGTAAAGGCCGCCATGTTCCACGCCCTCGGCGTCCGCGTGCACCTCTGCGGAGCGGTTAGCTTCAACTAATCCGAACACCGCGGCATTTCCCGGCCAGCAGGCACCGCGGAGTATCCGCTGCGACGCTCGGCTCAGGACCCGATTTTCGCCACGCGCTCGCCGACAGGTGATTCGTCAACTTGCTAACTGGCTGGAGTTTGCCTATCGATCGTCCAAATCAAAGGATCGACCTGATGCTGGCGCTGCTCGCCGAATCTGGTTCTGTACCGTCAGCGGACCTGCGGAGCAGAAAAAGTGAGATTTGTGAGCCTTCTCTACGCCCATGAGGTGAAGCCAAAAGTCGGTCGAACCGTTTGGTGATCAAACAACGGGACCGGTGTCG
>DATAQX010000145.1:0-2549 GCA_036264455.1 Silvibacterium sp.
AGGCGGTGGGTGCGGCCGGCGCCGGTTGAAGTACGCGACCCTGCCTTGAGCTGATCGACGAGGTTGATGCGCATCGCCTCCAGCGCAGGCAGGAATCCGGAAACAATGCCTGCGCCCACTGCCAGCAGTAATGAAAACGCAAGAGCGCGGCCGTTCAGGGAGATGTTGGACCATCCGGCCATGTAGCGGGCCACCTGGTCCGGCATCGAAATGATGCTGATGTGCAGGACGAGTTTAGCCAGGAGAATGCCGCCGACCGCGCCAATGAGGCCCAGCAGGATATTCTCCGTCAGCAGTTGCTGAAGCAGGCGGCCACGCCGAGCGCCCAATGCGGTCCGCATGGCGATCTCCGGACGCCGTGCGATGCCTCGCGCGAACTGCAGGTTTGCCACGTTGGTGCAGACCACCAGCAGCACGAACAATGTGGCTCCCAGGACCAGCCGGAAATACACGGGAGTCAATTCGCCGTTGATATCGTCGAGCAGCGGCTCGACCTTTGCCGACCAGCCGAGGTTGGTTGCGGGATAGGCCTTCGACAGGCGATCGGCGATTCCTCTCATCTCAGCCTGAGCCTCGGCAACGGTCACGCCGGGACGCAGGCGTCCGGTGACTAGATAGTTATGCCCGCTGCGATTTTGCGTCAGCGACGGAGCGGGCGCGAGCGGCAGAAAGATTTCCGTGGTTGAGGGATACTGCATCGTCGTGGGCATCACGCCGATCACGGTGTAGGTTCGGTCGTCGAGTTGGATCTTTCTATCCAATACCGCCGGATCGGCGCCGAAATGCTTCTGCCAGAAGCCATAGCTGAGCACCGCAACGTCGTCCTTGCCGGCCTGGGTTTCTGAATTCACGAATACGCGCCCCAGCAGAGGGTTGACGCGCATGACATCGAAGAAATTCGCCGACGCGTAGGTGGCCTGGACGTGTGCGGCATCTCCGGCTCCGGTAAGAGTGCGGTCGGCATCCGTCCGGACGGCCAGCGCCTCGAAGGACCGGCTCTGGCGCTTCCAGTCCTCGTAATTGGCGAATGCGACCCATTGGTAGTTGCCGGGGTTCTGTTCCTCTGCCACTGTGACCACTCGGCTCAGGTCAGGAACCGCCAGCGGGCGCAAAACGACCGCATCCATGATGCTGAAGATCGCCGTGTTCACGCCGATTCCCAGGGCCAGGGTCAGCACAGCGGTCAGCGTAAATCCGGGCGACTTGCGAAGCTGGCGGAAGGAGAAGCGGAGATCATGAAGGAGCGTCTGCATAGATAGGCCTCGCGCTTCAGAGATGCAAGTCCCCAGCCAAAGTCCCGATCTGCGAGTCTCTGATTCTAAAGAGCGAGGCGCAAACGAGAAGAAGCAGACTGTTCAACCCTAAATCTATGCGTCCGTAAACGGACACGCGTTATGCTTAGGGTACGGCGTCGAATGTTTTGTGAGAGGTATTCCGATCCAAAAATATACCGCCATCTGGCAGTCGCTAAAGCCGAAGGAATTCAACTGGATTCAGGAGATCTTTGGCGATTGGATCGGCGACTACATCCTCGACAGTAAGCACGAGGTGGTGCTGGATAACGCGATTCTCTTCGACACTTTCATCTATTGCTTCGATCCGGCTTACTATGCGCGCTTTCGCGGCAGGAATGCATTTCTCGTTCATTTCCAGGATGAGACTTACGCCGGGCAGTATCAGCTCTACGAAAACTTTCGCGGAGTCTTCCGCAATTACTGGTCGGGTGTTTTTGATCCGCGCTTCGTGCGCATCCTTCCTCTTGGCTATACCGGGAGCCTCCATCGGCCCTTGCCTTCTATCAAGCGCTCGACGGAGCGGGAGTTTGTCTGGTCTTTCATTGGTCAAGCGAACAAATCCTCCCGTCCCGAGATGGTCAGATCGCTACTGCGCGTCCAGCCTCATCTTTTCTTTTCCACCGATGACGTTTCGGGGATTGCTATGTTCAACCGTACCGTCGATAAACCCAGGCGATACTCGCCCCCTGAATATACGAACATCCTGCTGGAATCGATCTTTGCTCCTTCTCCAATGGGCAATGCTCACATCGAATGCTACCGGGTCTACGAGGCTCTGGAATGCGGCTCCATCCCGATCGTGGAAAAGCGGTTAACGCTGGACTACTACAGGCGTTTGCTTGGCGATCATCCCTTTCCTGCCGTGAGCTCGTGGGGACAGGCACATACGCTGCTGCGTGGATTTCTGAAGAATCCCGCCGAAATGGACCGGCTACAGGATCGCTGCATGGAGTGGTGGCGAAAATATAAGCTGGTCTACTCGCAACAGGTCGCGGATTTCCTCACCCAGCGTTCGCATCCAGAGGCAGAACCGGTGCATGAAGTTGCGTCAGCGGTCCACAAGTTCCCCGGATGGTCGACTCTTGAGCTGATGAGGCATCACGATCTCAATGCGCTTTCTCGGCGAGTAATCCGGCAGGCGAAGCGCCTGATCAGCTCAGGAAAATTGAGAGAAGCATACCGTCCGGGCGTTCGTATCGACTAAGGCGTGCGCCGAATCTGCTATAATCAAAACACGCTCAGTTGTTTGGTTGT
>DATAQX010000164.1:0-9074 GCA_036264455.1 Silvibacterium sp.
GGGTGTTATTGATCCGTGTTCCACTCCTCGTTGTGTCCCTGCTCGCCCAGTGCCTCGCGTTGCTGGTCGCTTCGGCGTAAATGTGGCTGAAGTTGCTTAAATGATATTTATGCGGCGGCGGCGCGTATCCGCGCTGCCGGCACGACGACCTCAACAAGTCCAGTCGCTACGTCATAGACGAGGCCTGATATAAGCCACTCGCTCGGCAACGCCGGAATCGCCCGGAGGGCGGCAACGTCGGCGGCAACCGCAGCTCGGGGATCGGTGACCGTTTTTGTCTTGAGTTCCGCTTCCGGTATCTGAAAATAGTGCGCCAACATGGCGGGGTTGCCCACGAGGCGAGTGATGCCGCAATCGGTATGCTGAAGTACGATGATATGAAATTCACCGCCGCCTCCAGGAATCTTCCCAGCAACTTCACCGATTCGCCCGAGTAGTCCCAACTGCTCCAACAACCCCGGCGTGATTCGACCGCCGATGTTACGCATCACGACGGCCTCGCCAGGTTTAATTCCGAGTATGTCAGCAGGATCCACACGCATATCAGCGCAACCAATGATGATCGCCTTTACATTGGGCAGCGCCTGCGGGAGCGAGGGCATAAGTGTCCCCGCAGCAGAGCGCTGAGCCGCAAAGTCTTTGTTACGTTTTAACATTAGGTCAAGACTGTTCATGTTAGTCCCCCCCTGATAGATAGATGTTGCTTGGCACTTTGTTGGTATGCTGAGCGCTAACGTCTTCACCCGCTCTGAACCGTTTTGATGGCGATGCCCGAAGTCGTTTTGTGAATCGACTCGAAGAAACTCCTGCATAACGGGCAAATCGGAAGGAATCCACGTTGAAGAAAAACGCGCACAAAAACTCAACCGCAGGGTTGCCCCTGCGGTTGTGCGCGGACTGAAGTATTGGCCTCAGTTACTGTTGGTTTTGAAGATTCAATGCGCTACCAAGAGAAGAGGCGTTGGCGTCGTACTGGGTGAGCGGCGCCACCTGGAAGAGTCTTTCGATCGTCTTGAGAATCGAAAGCGTATCGTGCTGGTTATGGTCGATGTGGCCCTTCTTTGCAAAGGGGCCGATCACAATGGCGGGCACGCGCGAACCATCTCCCCAGATCCCGTTAATAGACGGTGGGGGCACATGGTCCCAGCGGCCACCGTGCTCGTCATAGGTCACGATGATCAGGGTCTCGTTCCAGTACGGGCTCTGTTTCACGGCATTCACAAGATCCGCAACGTGTTGCTGGCCTTGCGCCAACGACGCGTACCCGGGATGCTCGTTGTTTGGGCCCAGCGGTTTGATGAAGCTGACAGCCGGAAGTGAATTGCTTTGCAGATCCGAGAAAAAGTTGTTTTCGTCCTGCAGGTGTGCAGCGGAGACGGGATTCCGCTGTCCGTTCACCCAGGGGGCATAGTTGTCGTAATAAGCGAAGGGCTGATGGTGCCACTGGAATAGCGGATCTACTGGGGGGTTCGGAGGGACGACTCCGCCGTTTGCCGGGTTGCTCGCGGTGCTGGCCAGGGCATTGTCCCAGCCGCCGGAGTACCACTTCCAGTTCACATGGCTGGCGCTCAGCCGGTCCCCAATCGTCACGATGAGCGGACGTGTCGCATCGTTAGGATTGCTGTCATTCTGCGAGGGCAGCAAGCTGGCGCTGCCGGGCGTGGAAAACGTGGGTACTAGATTCGTCGAAAAGATCGTGTTCACCGCATAGTTTTGGTCAAACGTCGTCGAAAGCATGCTGAAGGACCGCCCCCCGATTGGCGTGATGGTGCCGTCATGCACGATTTTTCCGGTTGGGTTCAACGCCAGTGCCCCGGATGCATCCAACGTCGCTTGCATGCTAGCGGGTGCGTTCGGGTACACAGGAGCCCTGGCGGCAATCAGGAACTGATGGTTCAGGAACGACCCGCCGAAGGCTGCGTGGAAGAAGTTGTCACACAAAGTATACTGTTGGGCGAGCTGTCCTTCCGGCAGCGACGTCGCGTCGAAGTAGCTCAGCACCAGCCCGGGGTTGTCGCTCCAACTCACGAACAAGTTCATCTTCCCGTGGTTGATCTGGGACTGTTCATGCCAATAGCGGTGTACGATGTCGCCGGTCTTAGCCGTCACCGGCAGGCCCGCATCAGCAACGAGGTCGTAGGGTACCAGGGTGTTGAAGCCAACGGGAAAACGGGTGTCAATCGCCCCGTTGTTGATCGGCTGCGGCGGCGTCGTAAGCGCCAGCGAGCCAGATACCAAGTCAAAGGGCTGGCCCATTTGCGAACTATAAGGGTTGCCTGTCAGACGGTCGATCTGCACCAGACTCTCGTTCGAGGCTTGCGCGATTCCGTTCGCCCCCGGGAACAGCCCGTACAAGGAATCGAAACTCCAGTTCTCCTGATAAATAACAACGACGTGCTTAATCGGGCCGCCTTGGCTATTCCCGTTCTGTTGCGCTGAGGCGGGAAGTGCTGCTAGGGCGAGCAAAGGCAGGGCTGCCAGCCACTGCCACTGCCGCAGTCGTTTCTTTCCGGATGCGTGTACCTTCATTATTTTTCTCTCCTTCTCGAGTTTTGGGGTTAGTCGGATGCCGACCGGGTCAACAGAACTGCAGACTAGTGGGAGGTACTTTGCCGAATGGTTCCGAAACTGTGAATTTTGCGTTGAATTCATTGACTCCCGATGCCTCAGAAGTCGCCTATGGGAAGTGAGTTCCGTTGTCTGATATTCCTCTGCAAACCATCGTGGATGGGGTCACCGCAGGCACTTACAAGGCGAAACCCGCCCGAGTAGATATTCCTGATGCAATCGGTGGGACCCCATGGTCCCACCGATTTGCAAGTGGATTGGGCCTACTTTCCGTCGTCGTCCTCGTCGTCAACTTCGACTTTCAAGAACCGGCTGTGGGCAGCTGGAGCAGGTGTTCCCTTGAGACCTTCCCAAAGGATCTTGTTGTAGAGCTCGGCCGGAACGCGGTCTTCCACCGAGAAGTCGAAGCCGCGGGTTTTCTTCGCCCAATACTGAGCGTTATGCGTCGGTTTCAAGTTGGGACCGGCGGCGAACTCAATACCCGGTTGGGTCCAGTCCCGCAGTGTGGTCGACTTCAGAAGTGTCGAGGCTACGGCTTTGAAGGTCCACGCGTTCGACGAGGTGATGTCGAATGCATTCGCCATCGGCCGCGCGTAATAGGTGTTTAAGTTGAGGTGCTGCGTACCCAGGATGTCCTCGATGGTGCGGAGCGCACTAGGCTGACTGTAGGGCGTACTCACGACGGCGCCCTGCTTCACGTAAGGGCCAACGAAGTAGGTTGTGGAGCGATGCGAATCGACGTGGTCCGCTCCGTCTTGGCAGTCATCTTCCGTGATGATAATCAGCGTGTTGCTCGCGTAGGGGCTGTGAGCGACGGCTTCCACCAGCAAGCCGAGAGCGTAGTCGTTATCAGCCTGCTGGAGTTCCGGGGTGTTGACGCCACCCAGCGCGGAGCTAAAACTTCCGGTGTGATCGTGGCTGAGACCACGGATCATCTCAAAGGACGGGAGATTGCCGTTGCCAACGAATTGCTGGAACTCGCGGTTCCATTCGTCGAAACGCCAAACATCCGGGTAGGCCTGATCGTAGGCACGGAAGTACGGATCGTAGAATCCGTTCTGATAGAGAAGTTGATTGGCGGTGGTGGTCTGGATGACGCCGGCGGCGAAAGGATTCTTGATGGGGTTTCCGGCTTGGTCGATGATCCTGCCTGGGGTGTTGGCCATCCAGCCGTAGTTACGAACGGTTCCGCCGGCGTTCAAAACAGCGTTGAAGATGTACCCCTGCTGGTAACCCGTGGGGCCGTCGGTCGCGGCATGGTCGCCGTCACCAGCCAGGATGTTTGGCGTGCCGCCTTTGAGCGAGGCAGTGGCGTTGGTATAGGGCGTGGTTGCGCCGGTTGGGTCAAAGAAAAAGTCGCGTGCGGCAACGCTATTCAGGTTGGAAGGGATATTCCGGTTTTGGCCCTCACCCTCATAGGAGAGGCCGCGGTTCACGCGCGCATAGTTTTCTTGCTGCGTAATCGTCTCGGTATTGGTTACGCGGCCACGCATAGCCCAGGACCAGCCGTCCATCGAGCCGTCGCCCGGGTCCATGAAATTGTCCAGGGTCACGAAGTTCCGCGCCATGCGATGGAAGCTGGGTGTGGCGGGTTCACCGAACAGAGTCAGCGAAGAATCGCCGTTGGAACCATTGCCGAGATCACCCAGGATCTGATCGAACGTGCGGTTTTCCTTCACGACGTAGATAATGTGCTTGATTTTCGAGTGAAGGAAGCTCATTACCTCCCTATCCGATTCGGAGCCATTGGGGAAGTACTTATTGTTGGCTGCTACCAGTGCGGTGAAATTCCCGAGATCCTGATCCTCAGGCAAGGGAACCTGAGCGCTGACCAGCGACGCGTGTTCCAGCTGGAATTGATACTGGTTGTTGGCCCTCAGGTCAGCGGCCTGCTCCGCAGCGCCCTCCGGGAAGGTCATGTACGTAGGAGAGATTGCGGCCATGTTGCCGTAGCCGTAGCCCGGGTTCGGACCTGTGTCGCTCTTGCCGTTGATGATATACATCCAGCTGCCATCGGCGCTGAATGCTACATCGGTCGGGTCGTAGGCGGTCGGGAGAAGGCCAATCGTTGTGAAAGCGTTTGAGCCACTCAGAGGTATCACGGCGATAGAGTTGGAACCGGAGTTGACGGCAAAGAGCCTTTTCTGGACGGGATTAATGGCGACCGCGGTCGGCGAAGCGCCTGTCGTTTTCGCGGGCAAACCGAGATAGGCGGGACCGCGGGTGTCGATCTTGTGGGTGACCTGGTTGCTGGCCGTGTCAATGACTGCGACCTGGTCCTGATTATCCTGCGCGACATACAGCGTTGTACCGTCTGCGCTGAGCGTCATGCCGTTCGGATTGCCATCCAGTTGGATTCGGGCGAGAAGTGCGCCGGCGGTTTGGCTGGCCACGCTGACGACGTCGACTTCACGATCTCGATCGACGCCGACATAAGCGGTGGTGCCGTTCAAGGCGACCGCATAGGGGAACGTGCCGCCCTTGGTGCCGTCTGGTGCGCCCGAAGCAAAAGGCCGCAAATCGTATTCGTATCGAACTGTTTTGGTGGCCGTATCAACTACGCTGATCGAATCATTGTAGTTGTTGGCGGCGACGAGCGATTTGCCGTCAGCGGAAATGGCAAGTCCCGCCACGTTGGGCTCGACGCCGAGACCGAGGCCGGTCCGATTTGTAGCGTTGGAAACACAGCCATTTGGGGCATGGCCGAGTGAGATCTTGGCGCTGAGCACGAAACTGGCGCCGTTGTTGCTGTAGGCGTAGACAGCGTCGTCACAGCCGCCCGCGGCGTACAGCGTCATGCTGTTTGGCGCCCAGACCAGACCGGCGTGCCCATTGAGCTGCTGGATGACTTGCTTCAGTTGAGGTTTGGTCTTATTGGCACCTGAGATGTTGTAGAGAAAGAGGAACTGTGTGGAAGCCGCCGTGTCGACGTTACCGTTGGCGTCGAACAGCGAGTTCATGCCGGCTGTTAAGATCGCCAGGGTCTTGCCATCGGGGCTGACCACGGCCTTGATCGCCTCACCCGCGACGAAGTTCGGATAATTGCTGAGGCCGGGGTTCAATTGCTGCTGAACGGCGTTAGGCAAGGCAGTCGGTGTTATGAACAGACCTGGCGGCGTGGGTGACTGCTGGCCGCCCTGCGAATTGCCGCCTTGCGAGTTGTCGTTCTGTGCGTTCGCGAGACCTGCAAAGACCAGAATGGTCAAGGCGAGAATAATCGCCTTGGACAATCCGTCGAACCTGAATTTTTTCATGCTGCAATTCCTTTCCCTCTGGAGTTTCCTCACGATCAACCATGAGGCAAGCGTGGAAATACCTAACACGCGGTCCGAGCCATCACAACAGCCTCGCGAAAAATTCACACTGCTTTCTCTGATCTGTAGCAAGGATCTCGCGTACCGGGGCAAGCCATGCGGTCAATTTACCGGCTTTTCATTTTTGGACGACCGCTCAGAAATAATTCGAGCCTAAGTTGCCAATTCCTTAGTTCAGCCACGTTCGAAAACTGTGACAGGAAACCCGCACAACCCGAAGATAGATTCTGGAAGCCTCGGGCCGCCATGAAACACTGGTATCTTTTTTTTGGCCTATTTTCTTTGATCGTATTCTTTGGCGCTATGACGGCGAGGGCGCAAACTGTTGTAACCACCGGAGCCATTCACGGCCGGGTAAGCGATTCCAGCGGCGGCATGGTGAGCGGTGCTCTCGTTGAACTATTGGAAGGGACGACCGAAGCACAACAGGATCGCATGACGGCCAAGGATGGCACGTTTCTTTTTCCTGCCCTGACGATTGGACAGTATTCGCTGAAGGTCGCCGCCCCTGGGTTTCGCACTGCGGAGATTTCTAGTGTGACCGTGCAGATCGGACAAACGACAACGACGAATGTCCGTTTACAGCCTGGACCTAGCACTCAATCGATTGTAGTGACAGCGACCACGCCGTTGCTGCGCACCACCGAATCTACGTTAAGCACTGTCGTCAATCGCTCCATGCTCGACCAGGTTCCACTGAGCGGCCGGCGCTATACCGACTTTGCATTGCTTACGCCCAATGCCAGCCCGGACGGGCAAACCGGCCTGGTAAGCTTTGGCGGGGAGCAAGGCGGCGAAGACACCGGATACGCCAATGGGAATGGCGCCAATTCCTTCACCTTGGACGGCGCAAGCGCGACGAGCACATATTTTGGTAACGCGCGCGGCGGTGAGCGTATTCCGTACGTTTCCGGCCAAAACTCCATCGAGGAATTTCAAGTTGCCGTCTCTCCGTATTCCGCGGCGTATGGCGGCGGGGCCACAGGATTTGTCAACACGGTCACAAGATCGGGCTCCGATTCGTTTCATGGCGACCTGTTTTACTTCAACCGCAATTCCGGTACTGGGGCCAACGATGCAGTCGACAAAGCCGCTGGACTCCCACGGCCCGTCGACATCTTGCAACAATTCGGCGCTGCACTAGGCGGCCCGATCGCTCAAAGGCATGCCTGGTTCTTCTTCGACTACGAGCAGCAGCGGGAAAAGAATCCGATTTCCGTGATCAATCCGGACTACCGAAATATAGGTCCCACAGATTTCGGACTCCCCTCGGGAACGCAACTTCCTGCGCCGAACGGTCCGCTCCCGGTACCTGGCACGAACACCACTCCCGATCCAAACAATCCCGTCTACCTTCAGCAAGTCTCAAACGCACTGGCTGCTATTCATTCCAACCTGGGAACCCATTCTCGCTACCGAAACGATCTGGCCTTCTTTTCAAAATTCGATGTTCTGCTCGGTCCCAAAGACCGTTTTTATCTTAGTTTGAATCTGAACCGCTTCAACTCTCCCAACGGAGAAATCACTTCGACCACCACGCCGCTTTTCGGAATTAGCGCGCTGGCCAACAGTTTTGTTCGCGATTATCACGCCAGCTCGGGCTGGACGTTTTCTTGGAACCAATCTGCTCAGCGAATTTCACGCCAGCTTTGCGAGAGATGATCAGTATTCGACGCCCACCGGATTCATGTCCGCCGCGCTTCCTTCGATCATTCTTTCCGTGCCCTCGAATTTCGAGCTGGGCAACGCCGGATTTGCCGGCGGACGCACCAACGAAACGCAGTGGGAACTCGCCGAGAGGATCGATTACATCCGCGGCAAGCACAATTTTAAATTCGGCGTCGAAGGAAACCGGACTCATGTCACCGATCTTTCCTTCGGCGGGTTCGATCCCGACGCACAGAAGCAGAATGGCTCGCTCGGAGGCGCTTACGCCTTTTCCAGCCTTGCAAATTTTGCGATGGGGCTCTACGACACGTACGCTCAGAGTTCCGGCAATCCGAAATTCTCATTCGCAGTGCCCTATGTGGGTTTTTATGCGCAAGATTCATACCAGCCTTGGCCGCGCCTCACATTTGACCTGGGCGTTCGCGAAGATTTTCAGATCTATCCACAACCCCGGGAAAATCCTGCCTTTCCTCTCACTGGGCAGTTCCCCAATCAATATCAGCGCATCGCGCCTCGGTTCGGATTTGCCTGGCAAGCAGTCAACAAGACCGTTGTCCGCGGCGGATTTGGAATGTTCTATGAAAATTTCAACGGCTTGAATTATCGCAACGCGGTCATTTCCAATGGACTGCCCTCGCAGCAGTCCTCGGTCTCGATCAGTTACGGTCAGGCACCGCTAGTTTTTCCGAACAAGGTTAGCGATCCAACGCTGTTCAGCGCTCCAAACATTTCACTCGTCGATCCCCATTTCCGCGATCCCTATGTTTTGCAGTCGAGCCTGCAGCTCGAGCGAGAGGTCTTTCCCGAGACTACCCTCAGCCTCGGCACCATGTGGACGCATGGTATACACCTTATTTCCTCCAGTGCGTACGACATGAATCTCATTCCGCCCACGGGAACGACCACCTACATCGTTTGCCCTCCAAGAACGACGCAGCTTCCCTGTGCTGGCCGGCAGGTGGTTCTCCCAAATCTGGACAGTGGGCTTCTCCAGGAAGGACGAATCAATCCGAATTTCAGTCAAATCAATTCGCTCATAAGCCCGGGCATCAACAATTACAATTCTTTTTTCGTGCAGCTCCAGCGAAGGTTTCATGACGGCCTGGCCATCCAGACCTCCTACACGCTCGCCAAAAATAGGATGTCCAATGGCGTGGATTTCAACAATCAGTTCGACTTCCGCAATACCTCTGCCCTCTACCTGCTCGACCAGCGCCATCGTCTTACAATTGCTGGTGTGTACGAACCCTTCGTAGGCCACGATTTCCACTCTAGGGTGCTGAAAGCCTCATTTTCTAATTTGAGGATCAGTACCGTCATCCTTTTCGCGTCCGGACGTCCCTATGCCGCGTTGCTTGACAGCTCGCCCAGCGGCAATACGCTCAATGACTCAGCCGCACGCCAGAGCACCGCAAATTCGGCTCTCGGTATCAACGGCGGAGGACCGAGCCCTGCCGTTGGCTTGAATTCGCTCTACGGTCCTTGGACCGAGCAAATGGACCTCGCGTTGGCCCGCCGATTCAC
>DATAQX010000195.1:0-23960 GCA_036264455.1 Silvibacterium sp.
TGCGGCAGGAATGCTTCCACCCAGGCATGCGTCGCATCCGAGACCGAGCGGTCGTGGTCTTCCTTGCGATGATAGAGGTAACCGCTGACGTAGCGGCACGGAACTCCCAACTGCCGCACCAGCGCGATCATGATGTGGGCAAAATCCTGGCATACGCCCTGCCGTGAATGGAGCGCTTCGTCAATCGGCGAATCCACACGCGTCGTCCGCGGCGAATAGCTGAAGTGGTCGTAGAGCTTCTCGTTCAGCTCACGCAACAGCATCATGGGATCGTCCCGTCGGTACACGCCAAGCTCGTGCGCCAACTCCTCGAGTGCGGGGGTGGGAGCAGCGAACTCGCTGGGCAGCAGCATCTCCCAGTAATCTCCCTCGGCCACAATCGCATCCAGCTCCCGCCACGCGTCCGGCGCCAGAAAAGCGGGAATTTCCGCGAGCGGCTGATGCTCCACCAACGACTCAGCGATAATCACGAGCTGCCCATGCTGGCCGGGAATATCAAAGTGGTGCACATTGTTGCTCAGGTGATCGCGGTAGGAAAACACGCGGCATCGCGGGCTTACGGAGAGTGAAAACGTCAGGCACCGCTGGTTGCTGTCGCTGCGCGGGTGCATGCGCGCTTCCATCACGCTTTCGCTCACCGCCTTTGTGTACACGAATTTCGTCAGGTGCCGAATGGAATAGAAAAGCATCGATTGCCTCTTTGCCCTTACATAGCCAGCGCCGTTTGCACAGAGTATTGGATATAAACCTCATAAACGAGGTCATGAATATGACGGCATTGCTCCAAAATTCTGCGTAGATAGCGGGCTGGGTCCTGCGCCAGAATCTCGGAAATCTGCCCGTAGCCGAGCGACGCCTGCAGCTTGCCGGAAACGCGCATCAACTCCGCTGCCTGCGGGCCACGCGATTCGCGCTGGATACAATCGAGCGACTGGTGGAGACGGTCGACCGAATAACGAATAGAATGCGGGAATTCCGGATCAAGCAACAGAAATCCCAGAATGCGCTCGTAGGTCAGGTCGGCCGTGTAGACCTTGCAATAGGCCTCGAACGCCGTGCAGGTACGCAGAAGCCCGATCCACTCCAGGTATTCATACGCGTCGACCGTATCGTCGAGGTTGGCAAAAATATCCCGTTGATAAACATCCAGCAGTTTGGTCGTCGCCGTCGCGCGCTCGAGAAATCGTCCTACCTGCAGGAACTGCCATCCCTCGCCGTGGCTCAAAGTCGTATCCGTAACACCTTGAAACAAATGCACGCCGTCGATCAGCGTGGGAAGGAACTCCAGGAGCGGCGCTTCGGAAGGCGAAGATGGCCGCAGCCGTGAGATATGGTGATACAGCTGGTTGAGCCGCTGCCACTGCTCGGTGCTGATCGCCTCGCGAATCTGGCGCGCGTTTTCGCGCGCAGCAATCACGCACGCGGTCACCGAGGCCGGATGCGTCGTGTCGAAGCACAGCGTGTAGATGAGCGCATACACATCGTCGTTCCACTCAATGTCGCGCGGATGCCCGAGAGCGGCCAGGACGCGTTGCCACCGCCGCTCGGCGCTGACCTGGGATTTATCCAGCATAAGACCAAGGTTGATGTCGACCAGGCGCACGGTATGTTCGGCGCGCTCAAGGTAGCGGCTGGTCCAGTAAAGACTGTCTGCGACGCGTGAAAGCATACTTTAACCCAGGACCCAGGTGTCTTTGCTGCCCCCACCCTGGGAAGAATTCACCACCAGCGATCCCTTGCGCAACGCCACACGCGTCAGGCCGCCGGGCACGATCGTGACCTTGTCTCCGAAGAGAATGTAGGGGCGCAGATCCACGTGTCGCGGCTCGATGCTGCCGTCTTCGAGCAGGCAGGGAGAGCGCGAAAAATCAAGCGTTGGCTGCGCGATGTAGTTGCGGGGATTTACCTCGATCCGCCGCCGAAACTCCTCGCGGTCCTCGGCGCTGCTGTGTGGACCGATGAGCATGCCGTATCCGCCCGACTCGCCAACGGCTTTCACTACCAGTTTGTCGAGATTTTGGAGCGTATGCTGACGCTGCGACTTATCCGTCATCAGATACGTTTCAACGTTGTTGATGATGGGCTCTTCGCCGAGATAGTAACGAATAATCGCGGGAACATAAGCATACAAAGCCTTGTCGTCGGCCACGCCCGTACCGAAGGCATTCGCCAAGGTGACGTTGCCCGCACGGTACGCGTTGAACAGACCGGCCGCGCCCAGTATCGAATCCGAACGGAAGGCCAGAGGATCGATAAAATCGTCGTCCACGCGGCGATAAATCACGTCCACTCGCTTCAGGCCGCCCGTCGTCCGCATATAAACAACGTTGTCGTGGATCACGAGATCGCGGCCTTCCACAAGCTCGACGCCCATCTGGCGCGCCAGGTAGGTATGCTCGAAGTAGGCGGAGTTGTACACGCCGGGTGTCAACAGAACGATCGAAGGCTCAGACCGGCCCTCTGGCGCGATGGAGCGCAGCGTACTCAGGAGCGCCTGCGTGTAGTGTTCAATGGGCCGCACGCCGTAGTTGTGGAAAAGGTGCGGAAGCGAACGCTTCATAATGCGCCGGTTGGTGAGCATGTACGACACGCCGCTCGGAACCCGCAGATTGTCTTCAAGCACTACGTACTCGCCGCTTTTTAAGCGCAGCAGATCCGTACCGGCGACTGCGACATAAACATTGCGCGGCACCTGCAGGCCACGCATCTGACGGCGGAAGTGCTGGCAGCTATAGACGATTTCGCGCGGGATAACCCCCTGCGCAAGAATCTTCCCCTCGTGGTAGACATCGTGCAGAAAGAAGTTGAGAGCGGTGATGCGCTGTGTCAGCCCTCGCTCGATCACGTCCCACTCTTCGCCCGTCACCAGTCTGGGAATCAGGTCATAGGGGAAAATGCGTTCCGTTCCCTCTTCGCGGCCGTAGACAGTGAAGGTGATTCCCTGCATCAGGAACGAAACATCGGCAGATTGTTTGCGGCGCTGCAGCTCTTCGCGAGGCAGCGTGGAGAGCACCTTCAGCAGGGCCGCGTAATGTGGGCGAATGCTGCCGTCAGCCGCGAACATCTCATCGAATGCTTGATCGAGGAAATATTCCCGCAGCAGCGGATTGTCGAATTCACCACGCGATAACGTTGTACTCATCCGACCTTCAGAATCCGCGTCCGCTTCAAAGCTGATGAACCGCTCCCGCTGCTCCCTTAAAGAAGAGCCTTTGCTGTTCGCAGACTTTAAGGGAGACAGCTGGCCAAGCGCGATGAAGCCAAAACGTACCCTTTTGTAACATGAGTGTCACATGGCGGCAAGAATTCGCTCATTCAGGAGCGGCTATGCCTTGCAAATGCGTTCAAGGCTTCTACATGCCTAAGTGGCGCAGAATTACGGCTGTCACATCGACTGGCGCTTCCCGATGAGGAAAGTGACCAACGCCATCCAGGAGGAACCGCTGATATCCCCCGGTAAAGTGCGCCTCCAGACCCTCTGATTCACTCGGTGCATCACAGAAATCCGACGTTCCCGTCCGCGATTGCACCCCAGCCGTGCGGCGCATCCGGCCACCCGTGGAGCAAAAGTACTGGCGGTCCGTTCTCCGGACCTCCCTCATCAAATGCGATCTCCAGAAGTTCGGTGCGAACTGTTCTCATTGCCCTCAACCGTCATAACGAACTGACTACTCCGGTTAGTTCCCCGCCCCGGTCGTGGGACGATCATGCCACTCAGGAACCGGCTTGGCGCTTTCGAGCCATGCCGAATAAATCAGGTCGCGCAGCATGCTCGCTCCCGCCGCCAACCGTTCCGCTGTGAATTGTTTCGCTTCCGGAGTGCCCGCTCCGTCAAAGCCCTTCAGCTTGTCGAGCTGATACACCTGCTCCACCAACGACTGCGAATGCCGCAGGTAGACCATGTAGGCTTCCCACTCGTCGCTTACCGGCCTTGCCGTCGATATCAGAGGCTGTACATCCGAGGGCTTGATATTGGCGTCGACAAACGCGCTCTCAAACTGCGAATGGATGGTGTGCTCGCTTGTATACCCGTGTGGATTGTCCTTAAGCGCCCAGCCGTTGTAGTTTATCGTCACATGCAGCGGCTGCGATCCGTCGCCAGCATAGTGGCCCAGCCATCCAGCATAGAAAAGAATCGCTGCCTCTACCGGTTTCGTGTCCTCGTGCTTCGCGCTCAGCTCGCGATAATCTCGCATTGCCGACTTCAGGCGCTCCCATATCTCGTTGGTGATGTAAGGCTGAAATCCAACCTTATCCGGCTGTAAGTTGCAGGCCATATCTGGATGTGTGATTTCTGCGGCAGTCAGCGCGGCGATGTAGTCATACCTGCGGTGCGGCAGTGTGCCAATGATGTCTGCGTATTCAAGATCGATAAAGTGGTCGGGCGCCTGAGCTGCGTTCAGTTCCGGCTCTGCCGGCGACCGCCAGCGATCCGGTTCCGGCCCCAGGTATTCAATTTCGTTGATGGCTTCCGGCGTTCGCAGAAACGCCGGCACGTCCGGCGGCAGGCTTTCGGCAGCAAGACGATTGATCATCCTGTGGCCCATGCTACCCCACCCAAAGGAGGGCGGCACAGCAAGCAGCGGGAGCAGGGCAAGAGCCGCAAAACGGCGAACATGAGCAGCCGTGTTCCTATTCATGCGGGCAGTATACCGGCGGCTGCAAACCTGCGCGGAATGGGCCTCGCAACCGCTTTCGCGCGGCCAGTCTAATGGTTGCTCCAGTCCAATAAATTCATGCAATTCGTATGAAAAGATCGTGTCAAAGATTGATATTCTTAAGGTGCTATGCCTACAAAACAGGAACTCCTCCAGCATCCTATCCAGCACATCGATATCAAGGAGCACGATGTCGTTGCCCTCGTCGACGCCATGCAGCACATGGCCTATAGCTCCCGTGACCTGCACCGGGCGGCTTCCATTTACGAGCGCATGCTCCGCGACAAGGATTGCGGCGTCATCCTGTGCCTCGCCGGATCACTCATCAGTGCCGGACTGAAGCAGATTTTTGTCGACCTGATTCGCAACAACATGGTAGACGCCATCGTCTCGACCGGCGCCAACATCGTCGACCAGGACTTCTTCGAAGCCCTCGGCTTCAAACACTGGATCGCCAGCGATCTGCTCAAGCAGGGCACCGAAGACGCCATGCTGCGCGAGCTGATGATTGACCGCATCTATGACACTCTCATTGACGAGGAAGAGCTGCGCATCTGCGACGAAACAACCGAGCAGATCGCCAACTCACTCGATCCGCGCCCCTATAGCTCGCGTGAATTCATCCGCGCCATGGGCGCTTATCTTGATCAGAAAGCTCGCACGCCGGACAAGTGTGGAGTCGACTCCATCGTCTGCGCGGCCTACCAGAAGGATGTTCCCATCTTTTGTCCGGCTTTCAGCGACTGCTCTGCGGGATTCGGCCTGGTAGCGCATCAACACAAGCGGCAGGATAAGCCTAAGGTTTCGATCGACTCAGCGAAAGATTTCTATGAGATTACCCAGCTTAAGATCGCAAATCCAACCACCGGCCTGCTGATGATCGGCGGCGGCGTGCCCAAGAATTTCGCGCAGGATATCGTCGTCGCGGCGGAGATCCTCGGCAACGACGCTCCCATGCACAAATATGCGATCCAGATCACGGTTGCCGACGTACGCGACGGCGCGCTCTCCTCAAGCACTCTCAAGGAAGCCAGTTCCTGGGGCAAGGTAGATACTGTCTTCGAACAGATGGTTTATAGCGAAGCCACGCTCGCTCTGCCGCTGATTACCGGATACGCGTACCACAAGAAGGCCTTTGAGGGCCGCCAGAGCAAGCGCTGGGCGCGGCTGCTCGAACCAGTAACTGCCTGACTTAAACACAGCTGACGGCTTACTTATATAAAGACGGAGGCATTTTTGCCCTCCGTCTTTTGTTTTTGCAAATCGCCTCTCTTCTTCAGAAGCAAGTCGCATATTTATTCTGGCTTAACATTGATCGCGTGAGGTACGATTGCGGCATCAATCCACCGATTAATTTAATATTGATCTCGCCCAGGGAGTACTGCCGTGCGCCTGATTGTTGGAGTCTTTGCCGCTATCGATCTCGTATTTTTTATCTGGTTCTGGTCCCTGTGCCGCTCTTTGGGTCGCTGTCGTACACTAACTCGCGGGCATGAGCCAGAACCCAGATCCAACCTGGTTCCGTTCGAGCGGGGGCTCGAAATGCGACCAAACAAGGGACCGACGACAATTTAGAGAAGCAGGCCAGCTGCTTCGTATTGCGCATAAATTCAAGCTGTCACATTTTATGCCGACATAAATAGCAGATTGTAAGATCAAGTGCTGCAATAATTTGCGTTGCGAACACTCAAATACCCTATACTTTTATTGCTTTGAAGGAACTTGTTTTTAATCTGCGTCCCGCCGCATCGCAGACACAGACAGTAGGACCGGTAAATGCTTAAGGCGCCGGCCGCGACTTTGGAAACGCCGACAGCCAGCTCTTCCTTCGAGCGACTGAAGTGATTTTGCCTCGAAACGCGCGTACGCAGACTATCGTTTTTGTCACAGCTCTGGCGCTTTCCCTGAGCGGTGTATTCGTGTTGGCGCGCGCCATGCGCTCTCCTGAGCCCGATCTGCAGAGGTTATTCTGGTTCATCGCCTGCTGGCTCGCAGCTCAGATTCTGCTCATCGGCGCCAGTATCTCCAGCTTCAGGTCTTTCCATCGGCAAAGACAGGCAGAGCGGCAACTTCAGCACATCGCCCAGCTTCAGCAAAGCATCCTGGATTCAGCCGGTCCCATGATCATCGCCGCCAATCTCGAAGGCGATCTGCTCGTCTTCAATCCCGCCGCAGAACGTATGCTGGGTTATCCAGCTAATGAAGCCTGCGGCAAATTAAAAGCCCAACAACTCTTTCCTGAAGGCGAAATGGAGCGGGTTGGCCAGCAAATGGTCGCCTCGCTCAGCCGCATGCACGCTGCGGCCAAAACTCAGGCCGGCTCTTCCATCCTTCACAACTTCGTTCAATACGTCACCAGCTTCCCCGCCAGCCGGGTGCGCGGTGTCGAAATGCAATATCGCCGCAAAGACGGCAGCACCTTCCCGGCAATGGTCTATCTTGCTGCCGTTCGCTCCCCGCAGGGCGAGGTTACCGGCCTGGTTGCCATCAGCATGGACCTGACCGCCACCCGGCGCGCGGAACAGGCTCTCCGGGAAAGTGAAGAGCGTTATCGGGACATCTTCGAAAATGCAATCGAGATGATTGCCACTCTTAGCCCGCATGGTCGCTATCTGTACGTCAATCCCGCCTGGCAAGCCTTATTCGGCATAAGCAGCGACGGCTTCGAGGGCCTGATGAGCTTTGAGTCTCCTTTCCCTCCCGAGGTGCAGGCCGAGGCAGCCGCGCTTTTCCGGCGCGCCCTGAATGGCGAGCCGGTTGAGCGTGAACCTCTGCACTTGCGAAACACCGACGGGGGCCGGGTGGAAGTCGAAGCCAGCTTAAGCTGCCGTCGCGACGAAGGCCGCGCCGTCTCAGTGCGTTGCATTTTCCGCGATGTGACCCAGCAGAATCGCCGCGAACAGCGCCTGGGAATGCAGCTTGAAGTCAGCCAGATCGTGGGTGAGTCCATTTCCCAGGAAGAAGCCTTACCCAAGGTACTAGGCGTGCTCTGCACAACCCTGGGATACGACCTCGCCAACCTCTGGGTAGTGGAGGAGGCCCAGCAGCACATTCACTTCGATTGCAGCTGGTCTGCACCGGGCCGCGTCTTTGAAGAGTTCCAAAGAGAAACAACCTCCCGGATTTTTAGCCGCGGCCAGGGGCTGCCAGGCTACGTTTGGGCTCTGGGAGCAGCCAGGTGGGTTGTCGATTTACGCGAAGATCGCGGGTTTCTTCGCGGCCAGGCCGCACGATTCGACGGCATTACGACGGGATGGGCGGTGCCGGTGCGGGTGGGCAACCGCATCATCGCCGCGGTCGAGTTTTTTAGCCGCCAGCGCCGGGAAGAAGACTCCGAAACGATGGCCACGGTCGAAACCGTCTGCGCTTCCATCGGTCAGTTCATGGCGCGCTCTGCTCAGGAAAGCCGCGTACGTGAACTTAACCAACAGAATGAGCTTATCCTCCAGTCGGTCGCCGATGGTATCTTCGGCGCCGATCCTGAGGGCCGGGTCGATTTCGTCAATCCTGCCGCTGCCGAGATACTTGGGGCGTCACCCTCAGAGCTTATCGGCCGCCTCGTTCATTCGATCATTCACTCCGGCGCGTCAGGAGAGGTCTGTGATGATCAGTGCCGCGCCCGGCGCGCGTTTCTGCTGCACGAAAGCACAAGCGGCCAGGACGTCTTCTACCGTATGAATGGAACCTCTTTCCCGGTCGAATTCTCCGTCACTCCAATGCTCGAACATGGCGTCATTATCGGCAGCGTGCTCAGTTTCCGAGACATTGGGCAGCGTTATGCACTCGACCGCATGAAAGACGAGTTTGTTTCCACCGTCAGTCACGAACTACGGACCCCGCTCACTTCGATCCGAGGCGCTTTGGGATTGTTATCCTCAGGCCTTCTCGGTGAAATCAACGACAAAGCCGCCAACCTGCTGCGCATCGCTCTCTCCAACTCCGACCGCCTCGTTCGCCTTATCAATGACATTCTCGATCTCGAACGCATGCAGTCAGGGCGTGCTCCCCTCAATTTTCGTCCCTGCACACTGAATGAACTGGCGCAACAGGTCGTCGACGCTATGCAGCCGATGGCAGATGCGGCGAATATTCGCCTGCTGCTCAAGGCTGAGGCTACCTCCATAGAAGGCGACCCAGACCGGCTCCAGCAGGTCCTCACCAATCTCCTCAGCAATGCCATTAAATTCTCGCCCCCCGATTCCGCCGTCAAGGTTGAAGTTGAACCAACCGTTGACGGAGCTATCCTCAGCGTCATCGATGAGGGGCGCGGAATCCCGACTGACAAGCTGGAAAGCGTCTTCGATCGATTCCAGCAGGTTGATGCCTCCGACTCCCGTCAGAAAGGTGGAACAGGTCTCGGGCTCGCCATCTGCCGGACCATTATTCAGCAACACGGCGGACGTATTTGGGCAGAGCACAATGCCGACCGTGGCTCGACTTTCCGCATGTTCCTTCCTGAACGCACGAAACTTGAATCGCTGCCGGAAGGCCACAGCTTCACGAACGAATCCTTCATGAAGGAGGATACGATCCTCATCTGCGAAAGCGATTCGGCTGCCCGGAAGGAAATCGTCGCAGTGCTCCGCAAACGGAACTACCGCATCCTGGAAGCGGAGAACGGCGAGCAGGCAGTTCATCTCGCGCAGCAGTTTTCTCTTGGCGCCATTCTGCTTGGAGTATCGCACCAACGGCGTGATGGCCTGCTGACACTGCGCGCACTCAAACAAGATCCGGTTACCGAACAGATTCCGATCGTCGTTCTCAGCCTGCTTTCGCCTGACCGGTCTATTGAGACTCGAGCCGCCGATTCGTGGCTTCAAAAGCCTATCGACGAAACGCTGCTGCTCGCCGAGTTAGCCCGTCTTCTTCAGGGATCGAGCGAGCACGCGACGGTTCTGCTGGTTGAAGACGATGAGGACCTCGCTCGCGTCATCCTGGCCAGCTTTGAGCGCGCCGGCATCGTCGTGTACCACGCTACGCGGTTGCGCCGTGCCATCGATTTATGTGGGACAATTCGTCCAGATCTCATCATCCTTGACCTGGCCCTGCCCGATGGTGACGGCCTCGAACTCATCGACTGGCTGAGGACCCAAAAGGAACTTCGTCGCTTACCGCTGGTTGTCTATTCAGCGCGCGAGGTTTCCAGCTCTGAACGCAAACGATTTCAGTTAGGCCCAACTGAATTTCTCACTAAAACGAAAGTGCAACCCCAGGAGGTCGAAGCTCTCGTTTTCACCCTGCTCCGCCGCTATGGACCCGCCGAACTGCAGGCGAATGAAGCCCTTAGAGGACACTCGTAAGATATCTCTCCGATTATCGTTGCTTCCAGGACCATCACCAGCAAAGGATTGCTGCATGCAACGCCGCATTCTGATCATTGACGATGAAGACGACATTCGCCAGGTGGCGGCTCTCAGCCTCGAAACAGTAGCCGGCTGGGATGTGATTACCGCGAGTTCCGGCGCTCAGGGCATTCGCCGGGCACGGGATGAAAAACCCGACGCGATCTTGCTGGACGTAATGATGCCCGGCATGGATGGCCCAACCACCTTTCAGGAACTCCAGAGAATTCCCGAAATCGCTGAAATCCCCGTGATCCTGCTAACCGCGAAGGTTCAGGGAGCAGATCAAAAGCGCTTCGCGAATCTTGGCGTCTCGGCTATCCTTTTCAAGCCTTTCGACCCGCTCACTCTCGCCCAGCAAATGTCCGATGTTCTCGGATGGAAAGACTAGTCCTACGATGAGCGAAACCTCCGACCCTCGCGCCCAGGAATTGGAAGTGTTGCTTCAGACTCTCTGGAAAAACAATTACGCTACTATCCTTGAACGCCTCAAAACTCTGCGCGACGTCCAAAAGGGGCTCGCTATCGGCCCGCTCGACAACCAAACCCGCCAGAATGCCGAAGCGGCTGCTCATAAGCTTGCTGGAGTCCTTGGCACCTTTGGCCTGCCTGAAGGCAGCAAGCTCGCCTCGAAGGTCGAAGTTTTGCTGGCGCAGGAAAGTTCACCCGGCCCTGAAAGTGGAGCCGAGCTGGAAGCTTGGCTGGATAAGCTAGAGGCTCTTGTCGCATCCAAACGCTGAAAATCCATACCTCGAGCGTCCAAACCCTGAAGGCAGGTTCTTCACCTAGAACATATGATGTTCGTCATCCTGCAACGCTATCGGCAGCGCCGTCTCCACGTTGACGTTCTCCGCTCCTACTGACTCAGTTTGCTCTCTCACCTTTGCCACAGAGAGCCAGTTGTCTTTGTGCGGCTGGTCCGCAATCCAAGGCGGTAACGGCATGTACAGGTAGCGACTCAACGCGACAGCATATCCCTCGTAGAGCAACCGCATCTTCCTCAGCCGTTCCATTGAATCGCCATCGCGGCAGACGCGTATGCCAGCCTGGCATAGTTGCTGATAGAGCAGCTCAAAGCGCTCTGGAGGAAGACGATCCTCGGCGTCCAGCACAGGAGACTGCGAGAAAATCTGCGCAATGTCCACCAGTGCATGGCGTGCAATGGCAAAAGTTAGCTGCGCCTGTCGCGCCGCGTGTTCCTGCACACCGGCAATCATCAGCGCGCAAACGTCGAGCACGGCTGTCAATGCCGACAGCCAGCTCTGATTCGTATGCTGCGAGCGAAAGTAGCAGAGCAGCGGATACGAGATATGACTCTCCAGCAATTCCGCCGACCATCGCTCCCACTCCACCAGCAGTGTGTTGAGCACCTCGCCGCCACCTTTGAATGAGTGGCGCCGCATCAACTCCGCTGCCGTCGGTGGCGACCCCGCCCGCGCGTCGAGCAGCGAGATGCTTACCTCTCGCCGCGAGAATGCGCCATAAAGCACAGGGAAATAACTGATCCCCATGGCTAGAAATCCCAGCCCCATTCCCGACTCCAGGACCACCAGCATCCTTGTCCCGGGCGTATGGGGCACCAAATCTCCGATTCCAAGCGTGAACAGTGTCGTCCCGCTCAGATACAGATCGGACCGGAAATTTTCGCCCGTGAACATAGGATCGCGAAGCGGCGAGTGCAGGGCAAAGAACAGCAGCGCGAAACCGAAGAGTATCGCAGTCGCCCAGACCACAATCAGCAGCAACAGCGACAGTGGACCGTAGAAGCTAAGCGCCGTCTCGCGCTTCCGCGGGTGGGAAATTCTTTCCGCCAGCTGCGACCACGGCCACCACGTCACGATGTAGAAAAGGCGGGTGATGCCGAACCGGCCCGTGGCGCGGCGCGGCGAAATCACTGTCTGGAAGGCATCCAGCAGGGCATAGAAGATACACGCAATACCCGCGCAAAACCAGAAAATCTGCACCGCTCGTTCCCCCGCTATTCGCAGCAAAACAGGAGAGACCCCTGCGCGTCAACACCGTCCTCGCGTAATCTGAATCCGATGACCGGAATTGCGCGCCTGCTCGTAAAGCTCGGCATCATCCTCATTGTGGCGGGTGGCCTCGTCTACCTGCTTGGCAGGCTTGGCATTTCCCTAGGCAGCATGCCCGGCGACCTCACCTGGCGCCGCAAGAACGTCACTATCTTCTTCCCCCTCGGAACCTCTATCCTGCTCAGCGTTCTGCTTACGCTGCTCTTCTACCTCTTTTCCCGATTTCGTCGATAGCCTGCATGTAAACTGGAGAATTGTGGATGCCCCGTCCAAATCATCCGGCCTTGCCGGTCAGCTTGGCTTCACCTTCGACGATCCGAAGACATCCCACCGCCGCATCTGGAGAGTAAGCGAACTCGCCAGCGAGCTCCGGTTCGAAGTGGAGCGCGTGTTTTCCGATCTGTGGATCGAGGGCGAAATCTCCGACTTGCGCCCAGCCGCATCCGGACATATCTATTTCACCCTTAAGGACGAGTCTGCACAGCTATCCGTCGTGCTCTTCCGTCGCCAGGCCACGCTGCTCCGCTTCCGCCCCGAAGATGGCTTGCACATCCTGCTGCGCGGCAAGTTGTCTATCTATGAGCAGCGCGGCCAGATGCAGATCGTCGCCGAACACGTCGAACCCCTGGGCGCTGGCTCTTTGCAGTTGGCTTTCGAACAGGTCAAACGCCAGCTCCAGCGCGAAGGCCTTTTCGACTCCGAGCGTAAGCAGCCGCTGCCGTTATTTCCTCGCAGCGTTGGTATCGTTACTTCGCCATCGGGCGCTGTCATCCGCGACTTCCTCAACATCGTCAGCCGTCGCCACGCCGCACTTCAGGTGCTGGTTTATCCTGCACTTGTTCAAGGCGAATCGGCAGCCGCCGAAGTGGCATCCGGCATTGCTTACTTCAATCAAACGCGCGAAGTCGACATGATCGTTCTCGCTCGCGGAGGAGGATCGCTCGAAGATCTGGCGCCCTTCAACAGCGAATCGCTGGCCCGAGCGATCTCCGCATCGCTGCTGCCAGTTGTTTCCGCCATCGGGCATGAAACCGACTTCACCATCGCTGACTTTGTCGCCGACCTGCGCGCTCCCACACCTTCAGCCGCGGCCGAACTCATTACCGCCGCTCAGCACAAGGTAGAAGAACACCTCGAAAGTCTTACCCAACGGCTCGATCGCGCCACTCGTTACACTCTCATGCAGGCGCGTGCGCGCTTCGCAAACCTCTCCGCTCCAGCAGCCTTCGAGCGAATGCGCGACACCCTTAATCTGCGCCAGCAACGCATCGACGATCTCTTCTTTCGCATTGAATCCGCCTGGCGCCGGCAATACATGACCGCAACACACCGCTTACAGCATTTGACATCGAGCGTCCTGCGCCACGACGTAAGCCATCGGATCGACCTCGTTCGCGAACGCCTTGACACTTTCGCAGAGCGACTGCTGCGCGCAGAAACAGCCTTTGCGAGCAGCCTGCGCTCACGTCTCGAAGTGCTTGAGAAGCAACTTCTCTCCCTTTCCCCCCTGGGCGTCCTCAACCGTGGCTACGCTCTGGTTTACGACGAATCCGGAGCCCTGCTTAGAAGTGCCACGGATGCAAAACCCGGACAACTGCTTTCAACACGACTTGCTCATGGGAGCGTCCAAAGCCGCATCCTCAAAACCTCCTCGGAATGAGAACAGAAATAGATGAGAAAACTCTTCGGAACTGATGGAATCCGCGCCGTTGCTGGTGAAGCCCCGCTCGACCCCAAAACAATCTACGCCGTTGGCATTGCTCTCGCGCATCAACTCAAAGCCAATTCTCACCAGCCGGCGATCATTCTGGGAATGGACACACGCGAATCCAGTGGCTGGATTTCCGCAGTCCTCACCGCTGGCTTGGCACGGGGCGGCGCTACTGTGCAGAGTGGCGGCGTTGTCACAACTCCTGCCATTGCTTATCTGGCACGCAAGCACAAATTCTCAGCCGGAGTGGTCATCTCCGCATCGCACAATCCCTGGAATGATAACGGCATCAAGATTTTCGGCGGTGACGGCTACAAGTTGCCAGATGAGACCGAGTTGCGCATTGAGGATGAAATCTTCCGCCAGCTTGAATCCGTTACGGCGCCCGATCCGGCAAGCGTCTCGGCTCCCCCGGTGAACCCAAAGTTCCGCACGGACTACGAAGCCTTCCTGCTCTCTGCTGTTCCCGGCCTCAAGCTTAGCGGCCTCAAGCTCGTCCTCGATTGTGCCAACGGAGCCGCCTCCGCCATCGCGCCAGAACTCTTCGCGCAGCTCGGCGGCCGTATCCAACTCACTCATGCCATTCCAGACGGCCGCAATATCAATGCCGGATGCGGCGCACTGCACCCCGATGTCGTCGCAGCTGAAACCAAGACAGCCGGCGCTAACATCGGGATCACCTTTGATGGCGACGCCGACCGCGCACTTTTCGCAGACCGTCACGGAAACGTGGTCAACGGAGACGCCATCCTTCTGCTTGCGGCCCGTGATCTCAAGTCCAGGAACATGCTGGACGGCAACGTCGTCGTCGCCACCACCATGTCAAACATGGGTCTCGAAGCTGCCCTGCGGCGCAATCAGATCAAAATGCTGCGTGCTCCAGTAGGCGATAAATATGTACTGGAAATGATGCAGGCAAACTCTGCCGCCCTTGGCGGTGAGCAGTCTGGGCATATCCTCTTTCCGCACCTCGCCACCACTGGCGATGGTTTGCTCACGGCTCTCGTCGTTCTCGACATAGTGCATCGGTCGGGCAAGCCACTCGACGAACTCATCGCCGATCTTAAAGTCTTCCCGCAGGTCATCGTGAACATTCGCGTGAAGGAAAAGACGCCATTGGACCAGATCGACGCAATCGCCGCCAGTATTCGCAAGGCTGAAGACGCGCTCAACGGCAACGGCCGCGTCGTGGTTCGCTACTCCGGCACCGAACCGCTCGCGCGGATCATGATTGAAGCCGAATCGGAAAAGACAATGCGTCACCACGCCGACTCCATCGCCAATGCCATCCGCGATGCACTAGGAGTCTGACCGCATACTACTTCAAATCTCGCCAGTTCTCGCCCACACCCACATCGGCCACCAGAGGAACCTTCAGTTCCACGACGTGCTCCAGCTCATCCTGCACCAGGGCCTGGACTTCGTCCACCTCGGCTTCAGGGACATCGAAGAGCAGCTCATCGTGAACCTGCAATGTCATCCGCGTTTTGAGCTTTCGCTCCGTTATCTTCTGATCAATCCGAATCATTGCCAGCTTGATCAGGTCCGCTGCTGTTCCCTGCAACGGAGTATTCACCGCCGTGCGCTCAGCAAATCCCCGCAGATTTGCATTACGGCTCTGAATATCAGGAATGGGTCGCATCCGCCCGAACATTGTGCGCACCTTCTGCTCGCGCCGCGTCTCTTCCAACAGACGGTCGATGAACTCGCGCACGCCTTTGTACCGCTCGAAGTACGTCTCGATATACAGCCTGGCTTCGTGCTGATCAATTCCCAGTTGCGCTGCCAGACCAAACGGCGAAATCCCATAGACAATCCCGAAGTTCACTGCCTTTGCCCTGTTGCGTGTCTCCTTGCTCATTTTGTCGGCAGGCACTCCGAACACTTCGGAAGCGGTCAGTGTGTGAATATCCTGCCCGCTTCGATAGGCGTGCGTCAGCAATGGATCGTCAGAGAAATGCGCCATCAGCCGCAGCTCGATCTGCGAATAATCAGCCGAAAGCAGCCTGCACCCCGGGGCCGCAATAAATGCCGCGCGAATCTCACGCCCAAGCTCAGTGCGTATGGGGATATTCTGCAGATTCGGATTCGTCGACGAAAGCCGTCCAGTCGCAGTGCCCACCTGGTTAAACGTTGTATGAACGCGGCCTTCGCTATCAGCCATCAGCGGCAGAGAATCCACGTAGTTCGACTTCAACTTAGCCAGCTGCCGATACTCCAGTACCATCCGCGGCACCTCGTTATGAGCAGCCAACTCTTCCAGTACATCCTGCGCCGTTGAAACCACCTTGCCTTTGCCATATTTCAGCGGCTTTGGCAGACCCATCTTGTTAAACAGGACATCGCCGAGTTGTTTTGGCGATTGGATATTGAATCGATTCCCGGAGCGCGTGAATATTTCCTCGCCGACGCGCTGCATCTCTGCGCCCAACGTGTGCGCCATTTTGTTCAGTACCGTGGAATCGATGCGCACGCCAACTTTTTCCATGCGCAGCAGCACGGAAACGAGCGGCAGATCAATCGTGTCGTACACTTCGCGTTCATCGAGCGCTCTAACATCCTCGCGCAGCACCGGCGCCAGCGTTTCAATCGCACGCGCCGCCTCCATCAGCTCGCGATTTCCTTTCTCTATCAACGGATGTTCGCTGAAACGCGCTGCTACGTCACCTAATCTGTGTGACGCATGCGTGGGATTGATGAGATACGAGTAGAGCATTAAGTCGTCCCCAGCGCCCTGTAACACAATCCCGTGCTGCTCCAGCGTCCGCATCGTCCCCTTCAGATCATGCACACGTTTCGGCACGTTCGCGTCTTCGAGAAGGGCACGCACAGACTCGAGTGGAACAAGGAGTGCCTTATCCGTGCCCACCGCAACAGCCAGCCTGGATATATTCGCTTCCGCAGGAGCAGACTTCTGTTCAGCTGCATCCGCAAGGTCGAGCAGCGACATCATCTTTAGTTGCGGTTCGGCCTCTTCGATTGCTTCCGACTCCTGTTCGCTGACCTGCTCTGCAGCCTCTTCGAGCTTCGACGAAGCAGCCGTCACCGCAAAACCATTCGCTAGCGCCTCGCGTAGAAATTTGGCAATATCCTCTTCCGTCGGTTCGGTAATGTATTCAACCGCGCGCGATGATTCCGCCGGAGCCAGTTCCTTTAGCAGTGTCGTGAACTCCAGCTCGGTAAATAGTGTGCGGCAAGCATTCACATCCGGCGGCTGCGTGCGCATTTCGTCAAGGTTCAGATCCAGGGGAACCTCGCAGTGAATTGTCACCAGTTCCTTGCTCAACAGAACAGTGTCGCGATTGTTCTCAAGCGACTCGCGATAAGTCTTTCGCTTCACCTCGGCAGCTCGATCCAACGCGGCCTCCACACTGCCAAATTGCTGAATCAGCTCTACCGATCCTTTGTCGCCGATCCCCGGCGCGCCTGGAATGTTGTCGATCGAGTCGCCTCGCAGCGCCATCACATCGATCACTCTCTCAGGAGGCACGCCCAGCGTCTCAGTGACCTTTTCACGATCGAGAACCAGATTGTCCTTCACTGGATTCAGAACCTTCACCTGATCGGTGACCAGTTGCAGCATGTCCTTGTCATTTGAGATAACGTACACCGGATGGCCCGCCTTCGCAGCCTGCGCCGCCAACGTTCCAATCACGTCATCGGCCTCGAACCCTTCCGCCTGCAGAATCGGAATGCGAAATGCCTCAAGCGCACGCCGGATGTAAGGAAGCTGTTGCGCCAGGTCCGGAGGCATCTCCGTACGATTGGCTTTGTACCCCGCATAGTCGATCTCGTCGAAACTCTGTGTCTTCAGGTTGTACTTACGTAGCTTTATGTCCCGCGCCCGCTCATCGCGAAAGACCGGTCCGCTGATATCAAAAACAGCGGCAAAATACTCCGGCGCGAAGTCCTTGCGCAGCTTGTTGATCATGTTCACAAAAACATATGTGGCAGCCGTCGGCACACCTGTGCGCGTGGACATTGGCCTCTGCCGCTGCATCGCGTGATAGGCGCGAAAGATGAAGGACATCGAATCAAGAAGGAAGACAGGCGGCTTGGTTGCGTTAGAAGGCATCGGATTTGAGTCTACCGCTTCGCTCTTCATGTCGAAAACGCAGCCATCTAAGACAAAAACATGCAATCGCCATAGGAGAAGAATCGATACCGCGCCGCCACAGCATGCCGGTATGCGCTCAGAACATGATCGCGTCCTCCGAATGCGCTCACCAGCATCAACAGCGTCGACTGTGGCAAATGAAAATTCGTCAGGAGCGCCTGCACTGCGCGAAATTTAAATCCAGGCGAGATGAAGATATTCGTGCTCCCCGAGTGCGGCTCGAACTCACTACCCGCAAGTGCGCAATGCTCCAGTGTTCTTACCGTTGTCGTGCCCGCCGCAACCACGCGGCGGCCCTCGCGCATTGCCGTATTCAGTTCGTCAGCTGCTGCCTGCGGCAACGTGTACCTTTCCGTATGCAGATGAATCTCTTCGACACGTTCAACTCGCACCGGCTGGAACGTACCCAGCCCCACGTGCAGCGTCACATAAGCAACGCGCACGCCTCGCGCGCGAATCTGCTCCAGTATCTCGGACGTAAAATGCAGTCCCGCCGTGGGAGCGGCCACCGAACCGCGCTGTCGAGCATATACCGTCTGATAACGCTCGCGGTCTCTATCCACATCCCCGCGATGAATATATGGCGGCAGAGGCACATGGCCCAGCTTCTCCAGTTCCCCAAAGAAATCTGCTATGGGCTCGAACCTCAGAGTGCGTTCGCCGAATTCTCCGTGGCGCGTTACCTCCGCCCGCAACGCGCCATCGCCAAACTCCAATATCTCGCCGCAGAGCACCTTACGTCCGGGCCGCGCCAGAACTCTCCATTCCCAATCGGATAACTGCTCGGTAAGAAGCACCTGAACGCGTCCACTGGTCTCGTGTCCAACCTGGGTATGAAGTCCGGCGCGCCGTGCGAACAACCGTGCGGGAATCACACGGCTGTCGTTCAGCACCAACAGATCGCCTTCGCGCAGAAGCTCCAGAAACTCCCGAAACATGCGGTCTTCCCACGCCCCGGTATTCCGGTCGAGCGTCAACATGCGGGCCCCGGCCCGCTCGGCAGGGGGCTCCTGCGCGATCAATTCCTCGGGAAGCTCGTAATCGAAATCGGAGACAAGCACTCGGCTGATTTTACTTCGCGAAGTGTGCTTCCGCCCGCAACCTCGCCCGCTCGAGAGCGTCGTTCAACTCCTGCCGCTTCGCCTCTAAGGTCTCCGCATTGGCATCCGGAGCTGGGGCGGCCACCTTCCGCGCCCAGCTTACGGCCACCCGGGAAAACGGCTTCGGGAGAAGAAACTGATCCCATGACCGCATCACCCACGCACGCTTCGGCAGAAGGTAAAAGCTGCCCATCGCCTGGCCTGTCATCTGCGCCAGCTTTACCGGCCCGATCTTTGTCTGGTAAATCGGGCCACGCGGACCATCTGCTGTGAAAACCACGGGAAGGCCGCTCTGAATCACACTTTGAAGCGCCAGCAAACCAGACGCCCCACCGCGTGAACTCGAACCTCGAACGCTGTTGTATCCCAACAGCCCCAGCGTCCGTGCGATCAGCTCGCCGTCAAAGCTTCGGCTGATCAGAATGGAACAACGAAATTTGCGAAAATACCAGCCGCACGGCAGAGTGCAGCGATGCCAGAAGCAGAATATGCCCGTGGTTGGGGGCGTCGCGGGGACGGTGCCCTCTTCGGCAATCACCTCGAAGCGCAGGGTCGCGCCAATCGCCGCCAGCAACAATGCAGTCAGCCTGGGAACAATCCACAGAGCCACGCGCTGGCCGAAGGAAAACTCCTTACTTGATCCCACTCCCCGATTCTACCGATGCTAGAAACCACGTCTATCCTCTGTTCACTGCGCTCTCTGGCGGAAGCTGCGCCGAAGGCGCGCTTGCCTGGACGGCCAGTCCTCAGCTATACCGTAGCCACCGTAGCATTTCAGGCAGCGTGGCTCGTTTTCCATACATCAGGATGCCCACGCGATAAATCCGCGAAGCGAGCCATAACAGGATGTACACGCTCAGCAACATTAAGCCCAGCGACAACGCAATCTGCCACGTTGGAGGGAATTGCGACGCCATGCGTAGAAACATGGTAATCGGCGCACACGGGGGAAACATCGAAATCGCCACCGACCATACGGAATTAGGATTGCTCACAATAAATGTGATCATCCCAAAACTCAGCCAGATTGGCACCGCTGCCAGAGGCGCATACTGTTGCAGTTCCTGCTCCGTATCGCACGTCGATGCCAGCCCGGCGAACAGCGTGCTGTAGAGGGCATATCCCAGAATAAAGTACAAACAAAACAACACCATCTCCGGGGCGGAAACTTCGAACTTTATGCCGCCCGCCATTATTCTCGCAGCCATCGCCGAGCCGGTGAACAGCGCCGCGCCTACAGCCCAGATGGCGAGTTGCGTCAGGCCAACGGCGCCTATTCCAATCAACTTGCCTGCCAGCATCTCCTCCGGTCTTACTACCGATAGCATCACTTCAAAAATGCGCGATGTCTTTTCCTGAATTACCGACCGCCCTACGTTCATGCCATACATCACCACCGTGAACGACAGCAGGAACGCCATCACATACGCCGCCCAGAAAGTATTCATCGCATTGCTGGCTGTCTCTTTGCCGTTCTTGACCTGTACAGTGTCGATTTCCAGGCGCTCTGTCAGTGACTCTACTTCGGCAGACGGAATTCCGCGCGACGCCAGCCGCTGTTCCACCAGCGCGTGATTCACTGCACTCGTCACTCTCCCTTCAGTCGCAAAGTCTCCGGATGAGCGCGAAGCAAAGGTTGCTTTTGCCTGACCGCCAGCCGGAGTCTCCAGCCAAAGAAAGCCGTCGAGCTGTTTCTGGTCTACCCTGGTCAGCAACTCCCTGCGGTCCGCGTCCGTCGCAGGAGCCACCACGTCCACCGTCATTTTCGCATCCTTATCCGCAATCAGTAGATCGCGAATGCGCGCCGCGAGCGCTGGGTCCTGGGTAGCCACGGCAATGTGCTTGCCAACTCCGGAGTTCTTGCCCGCCAACGCAATCACGCCAAAGATGGCTGCGAAGACAACCGGAATCAGGATAGTCGTCACCTTGAACGCCTTGCCCCGGATTTGTTCCAGGTATTCGCGCTTCGTAATCAGCCAAATGTTACGCATCAACTTTTTCCCCTACCGTGCGGATAAAGATTTCTTCCAGGGACGGCTCCACAAGCTCAAATTTCGTAATGGTCGCCTTTTGCACCGCCTCCCGCAGCAAATCCTGCGCGTTCGCACCGGGCTTCAATTCAATTTCCGCCTGCCCCGCATAGTCTTTGTAGTTTGCAATGGCCGGATGCTGCAGGAATGAAGCATCGCCCTCGAAATTCATCACCACATGATTGCGCTCGTACCGCGACTTCACCTGGCGCATACCACCCTGCAGTACCGCATGTCCGCGATCGATCAGGCAAATCGCGTCGCACAACTTCTCTACCTGGTCCATACGGTGTGTCGAAAATAAAATCGCCTTGCCAGCCTTCTTCAGCTCGATCAACGTATCCTGCAACAACGTTGCGTTCACCGGATCGAGCCCTGAAAACGGCTCATCCATAATCACCAGTTCGGGATCGTGCAGTAGCGTCGCAATGAACTGAATTTTCTGCTGCATACCCTTTGATAGCTCTTCCGTCTTCTTGCTGATAGCCTCCAGTATCTGCATCCGTTCGCACCAATCATGCGCCCGCCGCCCGGCCACCGCCGGGTCAAGTCCCCGCAGCTGACCCATGAATACCAGCTGATCCATCACCTTCATCTTTTTGTACAGCCCGCGTTCTTCCGGAAGGTATCCAACCCGCTTCAGGCTTTCGCGTGTAAACGGCCCACCGAAAAGGCTCACCGCCCCCGAGTCCGGCATTGTGATCCCGATCATCATACGGATGGTCGAGGTTTTCCCGGAACCATTCGGACCAAGCAGACCAAACATGACACCCTCATCGATCTGAAAACTCAAATCCTTTACCGCGATTTTCTGTTCGTAAGCCTTTGAGATTCGATCCAGCGTTACAACCATGGGCATGCAACATTCTCCAAATTCCCTCAAAGTCTATCAGGCAGGACTTGCCGTCCAGGCATTCGCGCTTCGCGGCATTCCGTTAATCGTTGCCGGATGGACGGCCACGCCAAGAGGGATCGGCGTGCGAGCAGCACCTGCTAGCATCGCTGGTGTGGTTCAGCTAGACACCCCCGTTCAGTTCGTCAAAGGAATCGGCCCGCAAATCGCAAAGACCCTTGCGGAAAAGCGCATCCTCACCGTCGAAGACCTCCTCTATCATCTGCCCTTCCGCTATGAAGATCGTCTGCATCCTCACGCTTTAACGGATCTCACTGCGGGCGAAATGGCCAGCGTCATCGCCGAGGTCCGCGGTACAGTTCTGCTGCGCACCCGGAGCATGCCTATCTTCGAAATGACCGTGGGGCAAAATCTATCGACGCTCAAATGCATGTGGTTCCATGGCACGTATCTGGAGGGAAAATTCAGGCCCGGCCAGATGGTCGCCCTCTACGGCAGGGTTGAGCCCTCGCGCTCCTCTCGCAATTTCAAAATGATTCAACCGCAATTTGAAATCCTGCCCGAAGACGCCGATGACGAAACCCGCCTGCTTGAAGTGGGCCGCATTACTCCCGTCTATGAATCGCTCAGTGGCAGCCGACTGGCCTCGCGCTGGATTCGTCGCATTGTCTACAACCTGCTCGAGGAGCTTCGCGGGCAGATTCCGGAAACGCTCCCTGCTGCCTTGCTCGAGCGTCTCTCGATGCCCGGCCGCGAGGAATCTCTGCGTACGGTGCACTTTCCTGTCGCCGGAACACCGATGTCGCAGCTTCAGGCCTCGGCAACGGCTGCGCACAAGCGCCTCATTTTTGAAGAACTCTTCTACCTCGAATGCGGACTCGAGCTCAAACGCCGACGTATGAAGAAACGGGCTGGCTTCGCTTTTGAGACCAATGACAAGGTGCGTGAAGCCATTCGCCAGATTCTCCCCTTTCACCCCACTACGGCGCAAAAGCGTGCGCTGGGCGAAATCGTATCCGACATGCGCCAGCCTTCCCCCATGCGCCGCCTGCTCCAGGGAGATGTCGGCTCCGGCAAAACCATCGTCGCGCTGCAAGCCATGCTCGTCGCTATCGAAAATGGCTATCAGGCGGCTCTCATGGCGCCGACGGAAATTCTTGCCACGCAGCACTACCTCGCGGCGCGCAAGCTGCTTGAGCGCTCTTCGCGACGCTATCGCATCGTCCTGCTCACAGGCTCGCTCGACGAGGACCAGAAGAAACTCGCACGACGCCGCATCTTCCACGGCGAGGCTGATCTTGTCATTGGTACCCACGCACTCATCGCCCGCCGCATCGTTCACGACGAGGCCGGTAGCCATGCCCGCATCAAAGAAGAAGAAAAAGTCGACTTCGCCAACCTCGGCCTCGTCGTCGTCGACGAGCAGCACCGCTTCGGCGTCGAGCAGCGCTTCCGATTGATGAAAAAACCAAACGCCGCCGAGCCCGATAGCCTCGTTATGACGGCGACTCCAATCCCGCGCACTTTGGCGCTGTCACTCTATGGAGATCTCGATCTCAGCGTCCTCGATGAGCTGCCCCCGGGCCGAACACCCATTGTCACCAGACAGATTTCGGACGAGCGTGCCGAAGACGTATGGAAGCTCCTTCGCGAACAGGTCAAACGCGGACACCAGGCATACATCGTCTATCCGGTTATCGAAGGACCAAAAGATGACCAGCCCGAACTCGACTTCGCCCCACCAGAAGCCGAAGAAGAGTTGAAACCTGCAAAGAGGTCCGCCAATGCGAAGGCGGCGAAGAAGAAGACCGCTTCGCTCTTCGAGAAACCGACTTTGAAGTCCGCAACCGAAATGTACGAGAACCTGCGCGCCACCCACCTTAACGGGTTACGTCTCGGCTTGCTGCACGGCCGCCTGAGTCCCGACGAGAAAGAAATCATTATGCGCCGCTTTCAGCGCGGCGATATCGATGTACTCATCTCTACAACGGTCATCGAAGTCGGAGTTGACGTTCCCAACGCCAGCGTTATGGTCATCGAACACGCGGAGCGCTTTGGCCTGGCCCAGCTTCATCAGCTTCGCGGCCGCGTAGGCCGCGGAGCCGCGAAGTCCTAC
>DATAQX010000209.1:0-7529 GCA_036264455.1 Silvibacterium sp.
GAAGCGAAGCTCCAGCTCGGGGACAGTACCCTGCGGGCTCCGTACGACGGCGTCGTCGCCCAGCGGCTGGTCGATGAGGGCCAGAACATCGTAGCCAACAGCGCGGTGATCCGGTTTCAGAACGTTAACGATATTGACATCGTCGCGGACGTGCCGGAGGGCTTCATAGCCGCTGACATTCGCTCGTCCAACATTCAGCAAAGCATCGCGGAGCTCAGCACCGCGCCTGGACGACAGTTTCCCGTACACATCAAGGAGGTCTCGCAGATAGCAGACCCGAAGACTCAGATCTTCCAGGTCCGCTTCGCCATGAAGGCACCGCCCGGCGTCACAGCGCTTCCCGGCATGACGGCCACTGTGACCATCACCACCCGAGGAGCTAGAGCTGCGGGCCACCGGCTCCTTGTCCCGATCTCGGCTGTTTCCAAGCAAGAAACTGGGGAGCAGGTGGCGTGGGTCCTTGGGCCGGATGAGACCGTTCATCGCCGACCGGTGAAGTTGGGCCCCCCCACCGGCGGCCAAATCGAAATCGTTGAAGGGCTGGAACCGGGTGATCGCATCGTGGTGGCAGGAGTGGTGTTCCTGCGCGAAGGGATGAAGGTTCGCGATCTGGGCGACGCGCTTGGAGGCAGCCAATGATAAATCCCGGCACATACGCTGTCACACATAGCAGGATTGTTTTCACTCTGACGTTTCTGGCCATCGTAGGCGGAATCGTGGCATACAGAAATCTCGGGCGCCTTGAGGACCCGGAGTTCACGATCAAGCAAGCTCTGGTCGTCACACCTTACCCGGGGGGCAGCCCCGAGGAAGTGGCCAAAGAGGTCACTAACCCCATCGAAATCGCCTGTCAGTCGATGGGCCAAGTTGATTACGTCGAATCGGAATCCACGCGCGGACGGTCGTTGGTCAGGGTACACATCAAAGATAGATACAACAAGGCGACGATCCCTCAGGTTTGGGACGAACTTCGTCGCAAGATCAATGACGTCCAACCCAGACTGCCGCCCTCGGTCCGCGGTACATCGCAGGTTGTCGATGATTTTGGTGACGTTTACAGCGTCTTCCTGGCAATCACTGGCAAAGGTTTCTCGCAACCCGAGCTTCGCCGCTACACGGAGGCCGTCCGCCGCGAGCTGCAGTTGGTGCCCGGCGTCGCCAAAGTCGATCTCTTCAGCGAACAGCAAGAGGTCGTCTTTCTGGAAATCTCGCGGTCACGGCTGGCACGGCTGGGCATGAACGAGAACCAGATCTACACGCAGCTGCAGGCCAGAAACGTGGTCGCGGACGGCGGACGCGTGCGCGTCGGAGACCAATATGTTGCGATCGATCCGACGGGCGGTTTCCACTCGGCCGAGGACATGCTCAATCTGGTGATCGGATCAAGTAACAGCGGCCGCCAACTCCTACTTCGAGATGTTGCAACGATCCAGCGTGGTTATGAAGATCCACCGCGCCGTGTGCTCCGGTATGACAGCCAGCAGGCCATTGGTCTTGGTATATCCACAGTGCCGGGCGGCAACGTGGTGACGATGGGTGACGCCGTCCTGAAAAAACTCGACGAGATGAAACGCAACCAGCCGGTCGGAATCGAGATCCACCACATCAACTTTCAGCCCACAGCCGTCACCGAAGCCACGAGAGCCTTCACGTTCAATCTGCTCAAGGCCGTGACGATTGTCTTCGTGGTGCTCCTCTTTGCGATGGGCCGTAAGGCCGGGGCCATTATTGGTTTTATCCTTTTTCTTACCATTATAGGGACCTTTCTGGTTATGGCCATGAAGGGTAACCTCCAGCTCGAGCGTATCTCTCTCGGCGCTCTCATCATCGCGCTCTGCATGCTCACCGACAATGCGATCGTCATCACCGAAGGGCTCAAGGTCGGAATCGAAGCGGGCAAGGACAAGCTTGAAGTGATCCACGATGTGGTTGCGCACAACATGTGGCCGTTGTTCGGAGCGACAGGCATCGCAGTTCTGGCTTTTGCAGCCATCGGATTATCGGAAGATGCAGCAGGCGAGTTGCTCAATTCGCTGTTTTGGGTCATATGCATCTCCCTGGGTCTGAGCTGGGTAGCTTCGATAACGGTGACCCCGGAGCTGGCGTACTTGTTTTTTAAGCCGGCTGCTAAGGTAGTCTCCGAAGAGGAGGCGTATCGGGGCAAATTTTTCCAGATTTACCGCCGCTTCCTGGTGTTGGCACTCCGCTTCCGGTTTATGGTGATGGCCGCGACGCTCGTACTCTTTGCCGCAGCGCTGTTTGGCTTCACTAAAATTGATCAAAGTTTCTTCCCGCCAGCGACCCGGCCGCAGTTCCTGGTGGATACCTTTCTGCCCGCCGGTACCCATATCCGCGTATCGGAGGCGTACGCCAGCGAGGTCGAGCGGTTCCTCCTGGCCCAGCCCGGCGTCACCCACGTTTCGTCATTTGTCGGTGGCGGCGCTCTACGTTTTCTGCTTGTGTACTCTGCAGAACAGCCGAACACTGCTTATGTTCAGTTCCTGGTCGAAGTCGATGACTGGAGAAAGATCGCCGGGTTGGTTCCCAAGGTCCAGAAATACCTGGAAGAAAATTATCCGAACGCCAATACCAACACCAGGAAGTTTATGCTGGGCCCCGGCAGTGGCGGACGCGTCCAGGTGCGGTTCAGCGGTCCCGATCCTGCCACATTGCGCGTCCTTGCGGACCAGGCTCAAAGCATCCTCGACAACAGTGGCGAGGCGGTAGGAGTGCGCAACGACTGGCGTCAACCTGAAAAGGTGGTTCGTCCGAAGGTGCTCGAATTCCAGGCGAACCGCAACGGTCTCACCCGCGTCGACGTGGCGGAGGCTCTGGAATCCGGCTTTGCCGGACGCGTAGTCGGCTTCTACCGGGAGCCGGGCGGCAGCGGCACAGGAGTCTTCCCGCAAGAGGCAAGGCTGCTGCCGATCATCGCTCGTCCCCCGGTGGCTGAACGGAGCGATGTCGATGAAATCAACAATATGCAGATCTGGAGCCCGGTCGCCGACAGGATGATCCCCATGAGCCAGGTCGTCTCCGGCGTCGAGGTCGCATGGGAAGATCCGATTGTGATGCGCCGCGATCGCATGCCGACCATTACTGTGTTTGCCGATGCGCGTAACGTTCTGCCCAGCCATTTGATGAACTCCGTGCGGGAAAAAATAGAGCAAATTAAATTGCCTCCCGGGTATGCGCGCGAATGGGGTGGCGAGTATGAGGATTCCAACAACGCCCGCGCCTCTCTTGCCGAACCGCTCCCGGCAACACTGATGGCCATGGTGTTTATTGTTGTGTGCATCTTCAATTCCATGCGGGCCACGGCAGTGGTCTGCCTGGCCGTGCCGTTGGCGATTATTGGCGCGACGGCTGGACTTCTGATAACGAACAATCCGTTCGGCTTCATGTCTTTATTGGGGCTGCTCGCCCTGGGCGGGGAACAGATTAAGAATTCGATTGTCTTGGTCGAGGAGATTTACATTCAGATTGATAAGGGGAAGGAGCCTTATCCAGCGATCCTGCAGGCAGGAGTAAACCGGTTGCGGCCTGTCTTTCTGGTAGTCGCGACAACGGTGCTTGGAATGATTCCGCTCCTGCTGGACCCATTTTTCGCGGGGATGGCGGCAGTCATCATGTTTGGGCTGGCCTTTGCCGCCGTCCTGACCATGATCGTCGTGCCGGTGCTTTACGCCATCTTCTTTCGCGTCCCCGTCCCCAACCCCGAGTTCGCCGGAACGCCGTAACCAATCCAGAGGGAGGATCCGCCGCATGAACAATAGAGGATCAAACCCGGGCGCAGGAAGACAGCGCAACGTTCACTGTCCGACACTCACCTCTTCAGCCGGACTGGCGAAACGAAAAGGCTGGGCGCCTTTTGCTCCTCGTCCGGCTCTCGTTCTTTCCTTGTTCTTGCTTCTGCCGGGTTGCGCGGTAGGACCCAACTACAAGCGCCCGAACGTAGCCGCCCCAGCGGTTTTCCGGGGTCCTTCTGAAACGGCTCAGCAAGCCTCCCTTGCCGACCTGCCGTGGTGGGATATCTTCCACGATGAGGCCCTGACGGAACTCATCAAGACATCGCTGGCCAACAATTACGATCTGGCCGCTGCCGTTGCCCGCGTCGAACAGGCGAACCAGGTTGCCGCGCAGGCCAGATCGCAATACTTCCCCGCTCTTGGCTACTCGACCTTTACCAGCTACGGCCACAATCAGTTCATCTACAGTCCTATCGCCCCTCCCGGCGGAGCTCAAGGGTTTCTCATGGCGATAGCCCGCGTATCCTGGGAGGCAGATCTCTGGGGTCGTATCCGACGCACGAACGAGGGCGCCCGGGCCCAGTATCTCGCCACCGAGGAGGCCCGTCGTGGAGTCATGCTCACGCTGGCCAGCGAGGTCTCCCAGGCCTACTTCGAACTCCTGGGACTTCGGCTTCAACTTGACACCGCCAAAGAATCTGCACAGTCATTTACGGTAACCCTCAAACTTGTTACCCAGCGGCAGCAGGAAGGGATTGGCAATGAGGTGCAGACTTCGCGCGCCGCAACCGATCTGGCCAACGCTTCCGGCAGCATACCGGAGATCGAACGGCAAATTGCGTTGAAGGAAAACCAGATCAGCGTGTTAATGGGCAAGAACCCCGGCCCGATCGAAACCAGGCCGAAGTTCCTTGGCGAGGTCCCTCCCGAGGTCCCTGCGGGATTGCCTTCCACATTACTGGAGCGCCGGCCCGATGTGCTGGCGGCCGAGCAAGCGATGAGGAATGCAAATGCCCAGATCGGCGTAGCGCAAGCGGCATACTTTCCAACCATCGGCCTCACGACATTCTTCGGTAAATTAAGCACGCCGCTCGAGAATCTTTCCCTGGGCAGGTCGAATGCCTGGAGCCTCGGCACCAGCATCGCAGGTCCCATCTTCACCGCCGGCGCTATTACGGCTCAGAAACGTCAAGCGATCGCTTCCTGGGAACAAACCAGGGCACAATATATGCAGACAGCTCTGGGTGCTTTTCGAGATGTTTCCGACGCCCTTATCTCGCGCGAGAAACTTGACGCGATCCGCGCCGAGCAGGCCAAGGCGGTGCAATCAAACGAAGATGCGGTTCGGCTTATTGAAATGCGTTTCGCAAACGGAAAGGTCGGCAATATCGAAGTTCTCGAGGCCAGGCAGCGACTCTTTTCATCCCAGCTTGCTCTTAACCAGACGGAGATCAACCGGCGCCTGATTATTGTCCAGCTCTACAAGGCGTTAGGTGGAGGATGGAATCTGACAGATGCGCAATGGATGGCAGCCAACTCCCAACCCGTTGCGCAGAGCCCTGCGCCGAGCACGAAACCGTAGAGTGGCAATCAAGCGTAGGTCTCACAGGCTCTTCGCCTCTCGCCCCTTCTCAGGCCAGGACCATCGGCATGTCGCGTAATCGTGTTCCAGTGGCGGCGAAAATGGCATTACTCACGGCTGGCGCCAGGCCCACGATACCGGTCTCGCCAGCACCTGCTGAAGGCAGGTCCTTGCGGTCGATAAGGACCACTTCGATCTCCGGCGTATCGCTGAACCGGGGAACACGGTACTGTCCGAAATGCGGATTCAGAATGCGACCATCTCTAAACTGAATGGCTTCGAACAACGCTCCGCCAATCGCCTGCACGACCGCGCCCATGATCTGATTTTGAAGGCCATTGGGATTCACAATCGCGCCTGATTCCCACGCTTCGACAACGCGACGGATACTCACCTTCTTCGTCGCGGGATCAACCTCGACTTCGGCGCACGTAGCAACGTAGCCTCCCTTCTCGACTCCGCCGGCAATGCCGAAGCCATGACGAGGAGAGGGCTTGGAGAGTCCCCACCCAAACCGTTTCGCCGCCGCCTCAAAGACGGCGCGCAGTCTCGCGTCGGTCAGGTTCTTCAGTCGGAACTCCAATGGATCCATGCCCACCGCGTGCGCCAGCTCATCCATGTGCGACTCGCGTGCGAAGTGGTTCGCCGTAGCTGCCAGTCCGCGATACGACCCCTGGCGTAAGGGCGACTTCGTGGCATGAAATTGGACGTCTTTGCTCGCAACGCTGTACGGCGTCTCAATTCCTGAAGGGCCTGAATTGTAATTGTGGTGTTTCCACGCTACGAGTGTTCCGTCTCGCTGTGCACCGCTGCGGATTTCGATCCAACCGGCGGGCCGGAAGTAGGCCCAGGTAAATTCTTCTTCGCGTGTCCAGACAACTCTTACCGGCTTACCGGCAGCCTTAGCCAGACGCGCCGCCTCGACGGCGCATTCGCCCGTGTGCTTGCCGCCATAGCCGCTGCCCATGTCCGGCATAATGACTCGAACTCTTGTCGCCGGGATGCGGAACGCCTCGGCCAGCTCGTCGCGCACGCCGAACGGCCGCTGCGTACCCGTCCAAACGGTGAGCTTGTCGCCATTCCACTCAGCCACGGCCGCGCGAGGTTCAAGCGGCGCATGAGCGATGTACTGCACTGTGTAGTGCTGCTCCACCTTCACCTCGGCAGACGCGATCGCCTGCGCCGCCACTGGCCCGCCGGGACGCCGCGGACCGCCCCCCTCTGTATCGGGATGATTGCGCAGATAATCGAACAGCTCTTGGTTCGAGATTTGCGCTGGCACATTCCACTTTGCCTGCATGAGTGTGAGCGCCCGTTCTACGGTCGACGCATCCTCGGCCACTACACCCACGAAATCGCCGTCGCGCACCACCTTCGTTGCCGGCAGCTTCTCCGCGGCGCTGGTATCCAGCGAAACCAGCGTGGCATTGAATCCGCTGGGACGAAGCACCTTGCCAAACATCATTCCGGGCCGCGTGATGTCCGAAGGATATTGATGTTTGCCGGTGACGAAATCTCGACCGTCGGCTTTAAGAAGCGGCGTGCTCGCAATCTTCCAGTCGCTGGCCGGAGTCAAAGGTGGGTCGCCGGATACGCGCTGCGTAAGCTTTTCTCCGCGCGTGATTTCGCCGTAGGAGAGCGACTCGCGGCTTTTCGGATTGGTCACCCGCCCGTTCCCGGCTGTCAACGTTGACGGATCAACCTTCCATCGCTGCGCAGCAGCCTCTACCAGCATCTGCCGCGCGGTCGAGGCCATGGTGCGAAGTTGCGGCCCCATCATGGGCGTCGAGCGGCTCCCAAACGTGCCCATGTCCCACGGAGTAAGGTCGGTATCGCCCATAACCATCGTGATGGTGCCGACAGGTACCCGGAGTTCTTCGGCTACAAGCTGAGCCAGGGACGTGCGAATGTTCTGGCCCACCTCCACCTTGCCGGTGAAGACCATAACCCTGCCGTCTTCGTCGATATGCACCCACGCACTGACTTCTTTCGGCAGTTCGTGTTCACGAAAGCCACCGCCTGCCTCCTGTGCCGCCGCGGACGCACCTTCGAGAACGACCAGCAATCCGCCGCCGCACAGCTTCAGAAAGTCGCGGCGGTCGAGCTGAAACCAGTGCACTCGATCCCGGATTTCATGCTGCGCAAGTTCGCGAGTAAGTTCATCGGCTGGCATGATTCCCGCCCCCCTTGCCCTGCAG
>DATAQX010000219.1:0-4424 GCA_036264455.1 Silvibacterium sp.
CACCAGGTGCTCTACCCCTTCCGCGGAAAAATCACTCGACGAGGTGCTGGCTACGCGATGGCCGTTCGGCGTGGCGATGAGCACGCGCAGCCCCATGCCGCGCGAGCCTGATTCCTTTAGTGTTTCGACCTCGCCCATGCGGACTGTGGTCGAGAACTCATCACCTTCGCGGATGGTAACTTCGGCGTCGTTCGCGCCGGCTTGGAGGGCTTTAGAGACGATGTCTGCGGCGAGTTGCTGGAGATCAGAGGTCAGAACAACTGTTGAGCTCATCGTCCCGTGCCACCCACAGTCATCCGATCCAGCTTTACCGTTGGCATGCCTACGCCCACAGGAACGCTCTGGCCATCTTTGCCGCAAGTGCCGACGCCTTCGTCAAGCTCGAGATCGCTGCCTACCATTGAGACGTACTTGAGCGCCTCGGGTCCGTTGCCGATCAGTGTTGCGTCTCGCACCGGGGCAGTCACTTTGCCGTCTTCGATCAGATAGGCTTCTGATGCCGAGAAGACGAATTTTCCGCTCGTGATGTCGACCGACCCTCCGCCGAAATTCACTGCATAGAGCCCGCGCTTCACGCTGCGGATGATGTCTTCAGGAGCGTCCTCGCCGGCCAGCATGTAAGTGTTTGTCATGCGCGGCATGGGAATCTGCTGATAGCTTTCACGCCGCCCGTTGCCGGTGTGCGGCATATCCATGAGGCGCGAGGACAGCTTATCGCTCAGATAGGTCTTGAGGACGCCGTTCTCGATCAATACCGTCTCCTGGGTGGGCGAGCCCTCGTCGTCCACATTCAGCGAGCCTCGCCTGCCCGGCATGGTGCCGTTGTCGACGACGGTAACCTTCGAGCTCGCCACCTGACGGCCAATCATGCCTGCAAAAGCGGACGTCTTCTTGCGGTTGAAGTCCGCCTCCAGCCCATGCCCCACCGCTTCATGCAAAAGGACGCCAGGCCATCCCGGCCCCAGCACGACTTCCATCTCGCCAGCCGGAGCGGCCACCGCGTTCAACTGCAAAATCGCCTGCCGGGCGGCTTCGCGTGCGAAGTGCTCAGGCGTCTTTTCCGTCTGGAAGAAATCGATCTCGACACGTCCGCCGCCGCCCGAAGTTCCCCGCGCTGTTCGGTCCGCATCCTTGGCTAAAACAAATACATTCAGTCGCGCCAGCGGTTGCGTATCGCTGGCGAAGGTTCCGTCCGAAGCGGCGATGAGAATGCGCCGCAGTTCGTCCGAGTAACTGGCACGGACCTGAGTAACGCGCGAGTCGAAGGCGCGCGCGGCACGGTCGGCACGCATAACCAGATCCAGTTTTGCTGAAAGATCGCTGTCGAGATCGACGGCCGGGGCAGGGTAGAGGCTGGGCGTCCTGGTCTCCGTGAAGCCCTGCACCGGCTGCTTTGCCGGACCGCTGGCAATCAATGCAGCCGTACGCGCGGCGCGCAGCAAGCGGTCGGCGGAAAGATCGTCGGTATAGGCATATCCGGTACGCTCACCGCTCACTACGCGCACGCCGCAACCGGCGCTCACGCCCTGGCTGGCCGACTTGACGAGCGATTCGTCCACGCCGATCGAGGTAGACGCAATCGACTCAAAATAAAGGTCAGCGTAATCGCCTCCTGCGGAAAGCGCTTCGCCCAGGCAGCGCTCAAGCAGCCGCTCGGTGATGCCAAACTTTTCGAAGAAATATTTCTTGTGCTGCGGTCCGGCGGCTGCCGGCGAAGATGGAAAAGTCATAGGATTTGGTGGATTGGATGAGTCAGCCTCGATTCTAGACTCATCCCGGGTTCAGGTAAATCGTCGATCACCGGTAACTGCGGATATTCCACGCTGGAGTTTCAACAGTTTCGCGACGTGCTACTTGCTAAGATTGCCCCATGAAAAAGCTCCTCATGCTTGCTCTAGTGCTGGCGTTTTCGGCTTCGGCGTATGCCCAGCCGCATCACCATCACCATCATCACCGTTACCACCACCACGCTTAACCTGACGGGTGTGCCTGCCGCGTTGTCGGGCACACCCGAGCACGATCCGGCCCGAGCATGCTATTTCTATGGCATGTCAACCCAACCTGTTTCCGATCCGTGTTATCCCATCGGGAAATTTTCCAATCCTGCCGTTATCGATTCGGCCCATATCCGTGGCTGCATCGCTACCCTGGCTGCGCTGCCCGAGAACCTCCGCGCCGCCGTCGATCGCCTGACCAAAGCCCAGATCGACACACCCTATCGCGAAGGCGGCTGGACCGTACGCCAGCTGGTACATCACATCGCAGACAGCCACATGAATGCGTATGTCCGCACGCGCCTGGCGCTCACCGAAGATTGGCCGACCATCAAAGCTTATGACGAAAAAGCCTGGGCGGAGCTGGCCGACGCGCGTACCCTGCCTATCGAAGTCTCGCTCGAACTTCTGGAATCGCTGCACCGGCGCTGGGTGGCGCTCTTCGAATCACTCACTGAAGAACAGTGGCAGCGCGGCTACAATCACTCAGAGAATGGCCGTACCCCTCTGGCGCAGGCCCTCTGCCTCTACGACTGGCACTCGCGCCACCACGTCGCCCATATCGTTGCATTACGAAAGAGTAGAGGCTGGTAGGAATTCGATAACAAATCCCTTGATGAGCGGCTCTGGCGACACGCATCATCGTCGCAATGCCCGTTGCCACGCCTGAAATTCACGCCGCGGAGCTGGCCCGCGACCTCGAAGACTTTTTTGCCGAGTATCCGCAGGCGGCTGTCCTCGAAGACGGCCGCGTAATCTTCGATATGCGATCCGCGCACTATTCCCTGTCCGCCGAGCAGGGCCGCTGCCTGTTGCATTTGTGGTCGGAAGAGCGCAATCTCGTCCGATCTGTCCGCGGCCTGCAGGCCCGCAAAGATGCGCTGCGCCTGGAGACACGGCGTTTCGGACAGACGCGCAGCCAGGTGCTCGAGCTGGTTTCAAATCCGGACCGCCGCACGCCCTCTTCTCGCGAGGCCACCCGCGCGAAATACCTCCGCGTTCTCGATCGGGTTCTGGCGCGGAATTTTCCCGATTGGTCCGCAGAGGGCTTTCGTACTGCCGCCGATCTTGAAAACAGCTTTGGCCCGGCCTACGCGCGCGGCGTGCTGACGCGGGGAACAGCGGCCTGGGGCGTAATCGCCGTCAATGCGGAAGAGTCCCAACCCACAATCGATGGAATTCTTACCCTTGGCATTCTCTGGCTGGCATACTGCCGCGAGCACGGTGGGGGCCGGCGGCTGTTTGAAGGCCTGAAGGTCATCGTTCCGGCGGGAACCGCCCGCACCACAAGTGCGCGCATGACTTGGCTTAACACCGTCGTTGCCAAATGGGAGTTGTACGAGCTTGACGAGCGCGCTGAGCAGCTCGAAGCGTTGGACATTCGCAATTCCGGTAATCTGCATGCTCAGCTCATTCATGCCTTCAGCTCTCAGGGCGCACTCGATCGATTCCGACCGGCGGTCGATCGAGTTTCCGATTTGCTGCGCCCTGGGCTGCGTGCGGCGACCGAAATCCGTCCTCGGAGCGCTACGGAGATTTCCTTCGTCCTGCATGGCCTTGAATTTGCCCGCATCCGGCATGGCCTCGCTGCGGGTTCCTTCGTGCGCCAGGATGAGATCACCTTCGGCGCCGGTCCTAACGAAACACCACTCACGCCGGAAACGGAAGAGCTTTTCCGCGAACTTACACAACGGCTCTTCGAAAACCGACATGCCAACGGCTCAACGCGCAACCCGCTGTTCCGTCTTCAGCCTGAGCGATGGCTTGAGTCTGTTCTACGCCGCGACATCATCGAAATCGAACCCATTCTTCGCGCCGATGTCCTCTATTCGCAGGTTCCAGCCTTTTCTGCAGGAGATCGCGGCATGCTCGACCTGCTCACCGTCACGCATTCCGGCAGGCTTGCGGTAATTGAGCTGAAGGCTGATGACGATCTTCACCTGCCGCTGCAGGCCCTCGACTACTGGTCGCGTGTCCGGCAACTACAACGCGAACAGGCCTTTCAGAAGCATGGATACTTCCCGGGCGTCGAGCTCTCCGATGAGCCGCCGCTGCTGTATCTGATTGCGCCTGCGCTTCGTATTCATCCCTCCAGCGATACGGTTCTGCGGCATCTCTTGCCGGAGATTCGCTGGGAGCTGATCGGTCTCAATGAAGACTGGAGAAAGCGGCGGAGGGTGATGCTGCGCAAGAGAGGCGGGGATTAGCCGTCCAGGCAAACGCGCCTTCGGCGCAAATACTTAGACGCGCAGTCCCTACTCCACGTGATAGTTCGGGGCTTCGCGCGTAATGATCACGTCGTGAACATGGCTCTCGCGCAGTCCGGCGTTGGAGATGCGCACAAAACGCGACTTGGTCTGCAGCTCTTCGATTGTCCCGCAACCCAGGTAGCCCATGCCGGAGCGTAATCCGCCGACAAGTTGATAGACC
>DATAQX010000271.1:0-5705 GCA_036264455.1 Silvibacterium sp.
GTGGCCCTTGGCGCGCAGCGCAAAGAAGTGCTGCAGGCAGCGCTGGGCCGGCCTTTCAGGTTGCTCGCCTTCGGTTCAGCGGCCGGGCTCATCCTCGGACTTCTGGCTACCCGCGTTCTGGCCTACATCGTCTATGGTGCAACTCCGCGTGATCCCCTCGTATTGGCCGGTGTTGTCCTGGCCATGTCGCTGCTGGGACTGGTCGCCACCTGGATTCCCGCCCAACGTGCGCTGTCGGTCGATCCTCTGATACTGCTGCGCGAGGAGTGAACCAGGCCCACAACCGGAACAGCTTCTATAGCGCCGAACTTGCCAGACCCAATTTTGCAGCGACTCAATCCACGCCCTTCGGCTACTATGTCTTCGATCAGCTAGTGTGTTGTCCCAAAAAATAAATTGAAAAACAAATTTGTCATCCTGTGCAGAGTTTGGCGCGCTTTTGCGCCAAACGGAGTCGAAGGACCTGCTGTTGGGATGTAAATTATGCAATGAATTTATGGGATACAACACTAGCTTGCTTTCCCAGGAGACCTGGTCGTGGCAGCAGAAGCACAGACCGCTTTTATCAGCTACTCGCGAGACGATTCCGAGTTTGCCCTCCGGCTGGCTGAGGATCTGAAGGCCGCCGGAGCAGCCGTATGGCTCGATCAACTGGACATCGCTCCCGGCCAGCGATGGGCGCGGGCGATTCAGGATGCCCTGAACGACTGCCCGAGGATGCTGATAATCCTCTCTCCCGCTTCCGCCACTTCCACAAACGTCGACGACGAAGTCAGCTTCGCTCTCGAGGAACATAAGACCGTCATCCCCGTCCTCTATCGCGAGTGCAAAATTCCCTTTCGCCTCCGCCCGTTCCAGTATGTCGATTTCAGATCTGACTACGCTGCGGGCCTGGAGATACTTACCAAAGCGGTCGCAAATCAAAAACCAGCCATTCTTATACGCGAGCAGGTAGCGGAACCCATCGTTTCTCCACCTGAAATCGTTTTTCCGCCTGAAGTTGCACCAGTGGTCCCGCGCACCTGGAAGTCGCAAGTCAGCGGCACCGAGTTAGGCCTGCGTTCTGTAGCCTTTGCGAATCACCGATCAGGCTGCGCTGTCGGCGACTACGGCACCATCCTGCGCACGAAAGATGGCCAGACATGGGAACAGCAGCTCAGTGGTACTCCTGCAAGCTTGTATTCCATCATCTTCGCCTCAGAACAATTTGGCTGGACTGTGGGTGAGGCCGGAATCATCTTGCACACCGAGGATGGCGGCGCTTCGTGGATGCCGCAGGCCAGCAATACGCATACACCCCTGCTTTCTGTTTACTTTGTGAATGAAAGGTCAGGCTGGGCGGTGGGTGAGGTCGGAGTCATCCTGCATACCGCCGATGGCGGCGCTTCGTGGGTACCGCAGCCCAGCGGCACGGACAAACACCTGCTTTCTGTTTGTTTTGTGAATGAGCAGTCAGGCTTGACAGTCGGTCTGGGCGGCATCATCCTGCGTACGGATGACGGCGGTGGGAAGTGGACTCCCCAGACCAGCAATAGCCAGAGCTTCAAGAAAAGCCTGTATTCGGTGGCCATGCTTACACCGCAGCTGGGCTGGGCAGTTGGCACGACCGACATCCTGCATTGCGACGATGGAGCCTCATGGACCGTGCAGGGTCTGGACCCGAAGTCGCCCATGCAAGCCTATGGTATTTTCCTTGGACGGGAGCTGCGCAGCGTGTACTTTAGAACACCGAAGGTGGGTTGGGCAGTCGGCGAGAACATTCACCATACCGAGGACGGCGGCAAGACCTGGAAAATGCAGCAAAGCATCGAGAACATCCTGTTGAGATGCGTGGCCTTTCCCACACCGGAGTCGGGCTGGGTCGTAGGTACGAAAGGCACCATCCTGCACTGGGGGTAAAGTGGGCCGCAACTGCAAAAGGCCGGGACGAATCCCGGCCTTTGTGTTTCTAAGAGTGCTTTACGCGGACTTCTTGGCTGCCAGAGCTTTGACCCGAGCGTTCAGGCGGCTCTTGTAGCGGGAAGCGGTGTTGGCGTGCAGGACGCCCTTCTGCACGCTCTTGTCGAGTGCCGAGGCGGTCGCCTTGTATTGCTCTCCGGCGGCCTTGACGTCGCCGGCATGGATGGCCTCGCGCAGCAGGCGCAGGCTGCCGCGGACCCGGCTCTTGTTCGAGCGGTTGACCACAGTGCGCTTCTCGGTTTGACGGACGCGCTTAAGCGCGGAAACATGGTTTGCCATGGTGTTAAGTTCAGCTCTTTTCTGGAATATGGGATGCAGGCAATTCGACATCCCCTGCAATAGATAAGTTTACTGGAATGTGGGGGAACAGGCAAGGGTGCGGCGTTCAGCGGTCAGGGTTCAAAGTTGCCAGTTGCAAGTTTCCAGTCCCAGTCTCCGGTTCCCAATTCCGAGTGTCCAGCCCTGCCATTAACGGCTCACGCCTAAGATCTTCCGGACTGTGCTCGAATCCTCGACGGTTCTGAGGCAGCAGTCGGCTACATCGGCACGCGATATCTTGAATCCGAAGAGAGGCAGCCGGCCGTCGCGCACGCGATAACGCCCGGTATGCGCCTTGTCCGTAAGCTGAGGAGGCCGCACCAGGGTCCAGTCAACGCCGCTTGTGAGAAAGATTCGTTCCATAGCCGTCGCATCGGTCACGACACCGGGGAAGAGCAGGTGGCCCAGGAAATGCGCCGGCGGAATGATCGCGTTCCGGAAGAGGAAGGCCGTCGATACGACTATGACCCGCCGGACGCCGGTCTGCCGCATGGCCTGCGTGAGGGCGGCGGCAAAGTCTCGCAGCAGGTTGGCATCGGTTTTCGAGATCGGCAGGCGGGGACCGAATCCGGAGACAATCGCATCGCAGCCGCGGATGGCCTGCTCCAGTGCGTCGGGATTCAGTAGATCGCCCTGGTCAATGTCAATTTGGCCGTCGAATGGCCGCAGTCGCGCCGCCGACCTGACGAATGCCTTGATATGGTGATTGCGCGCAATCGCCTGACGGACGATCTCGAGTCCCACGCCGCCGGTGGCGCCAAGTACGACCAATCTCATCGTTCCCTTCTCCTCAAGCTGCTATGTCTTCCCGATGGGCGGGCTATGGCGTCGCGACTGGTGCCCGCGGGGAGTTCCACTCGCGCACCTCGACGGTTACGCCGTAGTGGAGGCCCGGGTGGATGCGCGCGATTTCCAGGGCCTGCTCTTTGCTGGGCGAGTCAAAGAAGACGATGGTCGCAAGGGCCGGGTCGGTTGATCCATTGCTGGAGACGACCCCACCCTGTTCCTGCGAGAAGCTGCCGGCGGTCTCTCCGAAGTTTCTGGGGTCGAGGGTGATTCCTTTGTCGGTGACGGTCTTCACCCACGCCAGGATCTCGGGACCGCGCCGCTGCTGTTCTTCGGGAGTGAATGGGCGCGTGGTGTGGAAGATGAGGGCGTAATGCTTCATGGGCTTCTCCTTTAGGCTGGCGGTTGGGGCTGTGGTCTGGGAGTGGATGGGCGTGCAATGAACGGCGAGCAGGAAGATCAGTACGAGTCCAGCAAGCCAGCCTGCGCCGCGGCGAATGCGGATGATGGTTCGTAGAGGGTTTTTCATGCTCCGAAGATAGCGAAGGCGGGGCCGCCGCTACTTGTAAAAAGTCGGCAGATTGCGGCGGGCGGGGCCGCGAAAGAATTCTTCGGGAGCTTTTCCGGTGAAGAGGCGGAAATCCCGGACCATGTGGGGCTGGTCAAAGTAGCCCGCTTCGAAGGTAATTTCGGTGAGGCTCTTTCCGGCGTCCCAGAGGCGGCAAACGTACTGGAGACGGGCAAGGCGGCTGAGGGTCTTGGGGCTGGCGCCGACGGCAGCGCGGAAATGCCTTTCGAGAGCGCTCTGGCTCATACCGGCGCGGCGCGCAATGGCTGCAATGGAAGCACGGCCCTCGGAATTGCGGATCATCTTTGTGGCGGCTTCAATCTGCGGGGAGATACCGCGGGAAGAGATTGCAGTCTGCCGTTGAATCTGCCGCAGGAGAAAGTGCTCGACGGCGAGAAACTGCTGTTCGATCCCGTGCGTATCGGCGAGGACGTTCTGGATGTCCTCGACCTCGGCACGAGCCAGGACCTGGTCGAGGGCCTGGGTCCGGTTGTAGAGAAGGTCTGCGCGGTCGTGCAGAACGGCGGGAGAGCCGGCTTCGGTGAACCGGACGATAAGCAGCAGGGAGTGGGCCGCGTGGCGGATGATGCGGGTTTCCTGCTGAAGGCCGGAAACGACTGCGTGGGGAAGAGTTTGCTGGTGCAGGGATGCGTGGCCGGACTGGCGCAGGACGAGGGTGAGGTTGGTCTCAGGCATCAGAATTTGAGTTCGGGGCTGCTCGGAGCGAACCCACAGCATTTCGCGCACATAGCGGCGAAGAGGTTCCAATGGCTGGTGTGTGAACAGACGAAGCTCGCTCATCACGTGCCGTTTGGATGAACCGGCGCGGGGAGAGGATTCGCCGAAGGGAAGGAGTTATGTTCCATCTTTCCCCTCCGGTACGAATCAGTTGAACCTGGCCCTGGTGGCAGCGTATGTCCGAGAAGCCCGTTTGTCGTCCAAGTGCCGATGGCGTGGCACAGCTACTTTCTCAAGACAAATCGTGATTTGAACTCAGTGGTTCGTCTTCACGGAACCCATTTGGTTGAGAAGTTTCACGAGGCGCGCATACGCTTCATCGCGGGCGGTTTTGTTGTCGCGGTTCGTATTCAAAAAGTCTCCGGCCAGCCGCATGAACCCATGATCTGCGCCTCTGTACGTAACGGGTTCGTAGAACTTGCCAGCTGCCTTCATCTCGTCGGCTGTTGCGGGAACGCTGCCACTTACTGCCCCATCCGCCCCTCCGTAAAACCCGTATACAGGTGCAGTGATGGCGGCAACGTCGTCTGGACCGGTACCATAGAATACGAAGACAGCGCTCAGGTCTTTGCGGTGTGTCGCAAACGCGAATGATTTCCATCCACCCCAGGAAAATCCAACGACAGCAATTTTTCCATTTGCATTGGGCAGCTTCTTGCCGTAATCAACTGCCGCATCCAAATCCTCAAATACAACATCGGAATTGAGGTTCTGGACGGCGCTGACCCGATCATCCACGCTTGCGAAGTCATCAAAGCCGCCTCCGTGATGTCCGTCGCCGCTGAGAAAATCGGGCGCAATAACGATGAAGCCTTCTTCGGCAAGTTCGTTGGCCATGTCCTTGGCCCAGTCGGTCAGCCCATAAACCTCATGGGCCAGGACCACGACCGATGCTTTGCCCTTCAGTTTGGGAACGACAACGAGCGCCTGAATTGCTCGGGCATCGTGGGTCAAGGTCACATATTCGCGATGCGGTCGAGTTTCCATGCGCCAAAGAAGAGAAGCGGCAACGACAAAAACCACCACTATCACTGCCCCAAACCAGCACGCGGCGTAGTTTGGTCTTCTTCGCCTTGATGTCCGGGCGCGCAATATCCATTCGCCGGATTCGTGTGCAAATACGAGGCCAATACCCAAGTCTCAACAAGATACTTTGGAATGAGGTGATTGAGTAGGACGACGGTTCCAATTCCTAGCTTGGAATGACCGCTTCTAATGTAAGATCGTTCAATTTTGGACAATCCGGGGCGAGCGAACCAAGTGACGTCGTTTGAGAAGTTCCCTTTCTGGTCATCGGGCCGTTTCATCATCCCGCCGGAGTTGACAAGTTGATGCG
>DATAQX010000297.1:0-5670 GCA_036264455.1 Silvibacterium sp.
TTTCGGACGGCCCTTGGCTTCCAGGCTGACTCCCTGATGCGCCGTAGTGAGCTGGTCAACGCAGACTTGCAGCCCGTTTCTGGCGATAGCTGCCCATTCGTCGTTCCCGAGAACGGAAGCGGCCTCGGCGAGGGCGTCGAGCGCAAAGATGATGCGGCCGATTGGCCCATCCCGGACAACGGAGTCGGTTAGCGGATCGTACTGATAGACCGGTAGACCGTTCGAATCCACATGTCGGGCAATGAAATCGGCTACGGCCCGGGCAGATCGGCCAAAGCGATCATTCGTAACTGGGCCGGCTGGCCGTATCGGAAAACCGTGTTCGATCGGAAATTGGAGACCTTGGCCATCCAGCCATGACGTCGTTCGATAAGCCGACCACATAGCGGATGGGCCGCGAATCCCCGCCTTGCGCAGGGCCAGATCCGCCGTCTGCCGTCCCGACCATCCGTGGTGGCACATGAAATGCGGAAAGACCGCCGCTGAGTGGTCCCCGGCGGAGGCTACCAGAGTCTCCTCTCCGAGATCGAAGGCCTCTGCCGCCGCCTGAGCACTCAACTCACCGAGGTGGCGGGGCTCGTGCAGAAGGGTGATCAGGACTTTGAGGTCTCGAGCTTCGGACGCAGTCGGCTGCGTTCTGCCGCAGAGTTGCCACGCTCGAGCCGCTGCCCGGCGGACCGCGATAGCTAGGGAGGAACCCCAGCTCAACCAGCATCCCAGTAGCCGACCCTCCTCGTACCAGCCGACTCCCGCGCCATGAATATCCAGGTTCTCGAGGTCCATCCCTGCGACCAGTCCGTCGGATACTGTGTCGGGAATGCCACTAATCGTGGCCCGCGCCAAACCTGCCAGCGCCGCGATCGCCGAAACTTCAAGATCGACAGCGCGACGCGAAGTAATGTGGGAGACGCCAGGCTCGGCCATCTCTTGTTCCAGGCAGCGGTAAATCGTGTGTGGCTCCGCCGTGCCCAGGCCGGCCATTTGCTGGGCCGCCAGATACAAGGCAATTTCGGTACGCCTGCGGTCATCGCGCAGGGCATAGCCCACCCTGGCCGGATTCATCTGGCTTTGAACGACCAGCGCGTACCGTGCGGCGTCGATCTCGCGAGGCGCAATCTCTTCTGCCTGAGTCAGCAGCTTTACGGAGATACGAATACCGTCGAGCCCATAGCTCTGTAGCTGGCTTCCGCTTCGACGCATAATCGCCTTTACCGTAGCAGCGGCGGCGGCGGTGCAGGATATGGCAGGCCCCGAAGGTGACACCACTCCATCTCGAGCCACCAGTCGGCCAGTCTTTCCGTCACGAAATTCAACCACAGCCCCGCTGTGGATCGCCTGCCCGTGCGGACAGGAAGCCTCCTCGGCCACCCGATCGGAGTTGGGCCACGCTTCGGCCACGCGTCGAGCGGCGACCACAGGATCCATCGGCGGTCCTGGGGCCAGGGTCGAGGCGGACTGTGTCGAGGCGGACTGGAATGAGAAGCCCGACGTGATCGCCTCCAATCGGCTGATTTCCAGGTCTCGATCCAGTTCATAGACCGCCTCAACACGATAGCCGGCCGCTTCGGCGAATGCCCGCCCGCCCCGGCCCGGAAACTCCACGAGACAAATGAGACCCTCAACCTGGAATCCGTCTTCCTCCAACAGCCGCGCAGCCCGGAAAAATGAGGTCCCTGAGACGAGGGAATCGTCGATCACCACAACAGGCCCAGGCCGGCTGCCATCGCCTTCCACGACCCCATGCTCATCAGAATTCGGCTTGTCGCCGACAACAAGTCCGCGGTAGCGGCCATTGGCAAGCGTCAGGCTCGCGATCATGAGCGGCAGGCCGGTGTAGCCATAAGTAGCGAGCTGAGAGCCCTTGAACTGCTCGAGTCTCCGGAGCAGGCAGCGACCGGCCAGCCAGCTTCCCTCAGAGGTCATGGTGATGGCTGGTGTATATAGCATCCAGGACATGGAGCGCCCCGACCGGCTGAAGAGCCGCGCGGTATGCGAGGCCGTGAGAAACCCTTTCTCAACCAGGAGTCTCCGCAGTCGTTCGCGCTCCTCGTCGAAGGACTCGCGGGCAGATGGCTCGTCCGCAGATCGCTCGTCCATGGGTTCTCCTCAACTGCCTGCGTCAGGCTCAGCGTCCCGCTGCCAGCGATAGAACGCCCGCTCTCCAAAGCGTCGCCGGGCCTCATCGACCGGTCGGTGAAGCCAGAGAACGACTGAGGTTCTCGTAGAGCGAACGTTGGTCATGAAGGCATGAAAGGCCCAGGGGGTATTTTCGAATACCACGAGCGAGTTGTTGACCGGTGGAATGCTCACCGAAGGGGATGCAACCGGGTCGGTGGCATAGCGGTACAACCCGGTCTCGCCGCCGTCTCCTCGTTTCCAGGGTGGATTCGCAAGATAATAGATCATCGTGACTGCCCGAATCGCTTCGTGCACCGCGGTTCCCGGTATTTTAACGTCGCCATAAATGTAACTGCAGCAGTTGCGATCCGCCGGATTCACGGCGCCCGTTGGGCTGGCGCCCGGGAACCATCCCACCCCGAGATCACGGTGGACACGGCCCGCCTCGCTTCCCCGCAGATGATGATGAACGGCACAACTCACGTCGCCGGTGGCATCGACGCCGGTCAATCTGGCGAGCAGCTCGTGCCACTTTTGATCGTAAAACAACGCAAGCGGGCCATTCGCACCAGGTGGCAGATTCCAGCCGAAGGCGTCCGTGCCCGGCATATTTCGGGACAGGCGATCGAAGTCCGGCTCGTCTGACAATCCATTTTCGATCAGCTGCTGAACCGAGTTCTCGATCGACCGATAGCATTCCGGCGTAAAGACGTCAGTCGCATGGAAATGAGGAAATGGCCGCTCGGCGAACCACCACCGGCGGTGGGCAAGCGCTGAAGAGAGATCCCGCTCCGACAACGAACTGTTCATGCGAAGCTCTCACCATCTTTCTCGATGACTACCACGCGCCCATTGGCGCGGCCTTCATCGAGATCTCGGATACATGACGAAACCTGATCTGTCGGAATCAGCCTCGGAAAGGCGCTGGGCGCCAGCGCATTGACTCGCACACCAAACGCGAGGAACTCACTGGCCATGTGACGGCTCAGCTGCGCCAGAGCGGCTTTCGATGCGCTATACACGCTCAGCCGCGTATCTGTGAATAAGCGGACTCCTCCGATGCTGGCAACATTCACAATATGTCGGTTCATGGTAGCGTTTTCCGCGGTCCGGTTACGCCAGAAGAGGTCGGCCAGCGTCAGCGATAGAACGAGGGGTACCCTGACGTTGAGCCTGAACTGACGGTCGAAGTTCTCAATGAGGTGTTCGGACCCAACGAGTGCCTGTCGAGAGAAGACCGCGGCTGCGTTGACCAGGAGATCGACGCGGCCGAAGCGAGCCAGGGCCAGTTCGACGACGCGCGTGCAGTCGGCATCGTCGAGCAGATCGGCTTGCACGGAAAATACTGCATCGTCGTTTTCCGGAACCGGGGCTTCCGGATTCAGCGGGTCGACCACCCGCCGCTCTTGCGAAGGGCAGCGCGGAGAACGGGACCGATACACCGCCACGATGTCGTAATGCTTGCGATAGTGCCGGATGAACGATGTTCCGAGAGTGCCGCTCGCCCCCGTGAAAAGACACACCCGCTTCACTCGGTCGACATTACTCATAACCCTGGCAACACCTGCCGACCCAGTCTCTCACGACTTCCACGAACCCGGAAGCGGAAGCAATCGCCGCCAGGATGGTCTGAAATTGCGGGTCAGCTCTTATGAGATTCCCATGCTCAAGCCGCTGTCCATATTGACAAGTCTGCTGGCAGCATCTTAAAAAGGTTATGTTGCGGTGAAGGAGTTCGCCCTTAACCGCTGCCCAGCCAAAGAATTGCAATATCGGTGGGCAGATGATGACTCCTAACAGGGAATCCTGTTGCGGAGTCGTGTCCCCGCCCAGATTCCCCAAACAGACTAAAGTGTGGCAAATGCAATCTGTTTTCGCGGCCAGAGTGCTCAAAACAGGCACGGTATGCGGTGTTGGAGTCCACCACAATCGCTCGCATGGGCAGATGACTCCTCGAAGTACTTCATGGCTTGGAGGAGTTATGCCCGAACAAGATAAGAATCCTGAAATGGCGCGACGCGCTGGCGAGCTCAACGAACATCAGAAAACCCGGTTGAGAATTACGTGCCAGTACATCGATAAACTACTTATCGACATCGAAAATACTCTCCACGCAGTTACGTCGCAGTCACCATTCCCGCGCGTTATCGTCGATATCAATCCCGCACAAGTCCGTGTTATTGAAGATCACATCCGCCGACTGCGCTCTCAGTTGGTTCGCACGCTTGTCTGGCAGCAGATGAAGCCGGAACCGCCAAACATCCCTGCAACCCGCGCAGCTCTGACAAATCTTGCCTTCGTCGATATCGCCATTGAGGAGTTAAAACCCCACTACATGAAGGGCTCCGGCCCCGTACCGGACGACGCAGTGAATGAGCTCAATGGCGTTGTATATGAATTGCGCTCGCTCGTGAGTGGGATGGAACGCTATCTCAGGCAGGAGCTCAATCAGGATCTGGAAAAGCGGCTTCGTCGCTTGGAACAGACCGGATACGACGTGGGGTTACTAAGCTTCCTGGAAGAGGTTGTTACCCGAAACGGCCTGGTGGAGTTTCGTCCGCGGATCAGCACGCTGGCTTCGCGCCTGGAAGATGATAGCTTCGAGGTCGCTCTGTTTGGACGCGTCAGTTCCGGTAAGTCTTCGCTCTTGAATTCTCTTCTTGGCACAACTGTTTTACCGGTTGGCATTAATCCAATTACCGCAGTCCCCACGAAATTGAGGTACGGGAACATCCTCAAAGCGGCCGTGGCTTATGGAGATGGCCGGAGCGCCGCGGTCACCCTGGAAGAACTCTCAAGTCTGGTGACGGAGCAGGGAAATCCAGGAAATCTGCAGAACCTGATACGAGCCATTGTCGAGATTCCATCTCCGCGGCTCAAACAGGGCATCTTGCTGGTCGATACTCCTGGGCTTGGCTCTCTCGCGAAGCGCGGCGCCGCAGAAACCCTCGCCTATCTTCCTTCCTGTGATCTCGCACTCCTGCTGATCGATGCGGGAGCTACCCTGAACGAGGAGGACATCGGCACGCTGAGGCTTCTCTATGAAGCCGGGATTCCCGCGCTTGTGTTGCTGAGCAAAGCCGATCTGCTTGCTGAAGGAGACCTGCATCGATCGATTTCTTACATCCAGGAACACGTTAAGCGCAATCTTGGCCTGGATATGGACGTTCACGCGGTGAGCGCTCTCGAGCAGTATTCTGTCATGCTCGATCATTTCTACGAACGCGAACTGCTGCCTCGCTTCGAACAGGCGCGCTCTCTGAAGGAAGCCTCGGTATCAAGAAAGATTGGCGCACTTCGCGAGGCTGTCATCTCCGTAATCGAGGTTAGCCTGGATCGTGAAAAGCGGACGGGTTCAACACCTTCGATAGACGCCAGTGACCTGGAAGTGACACTGCGCGTTCTCACCGGCGAGGTGGGAGAACAGGGTACAGCGCTCTACCGGACATTCCGCGAGATGGGAGAGACGCCAAATTCAGTTGTGGATCTGGTTACAGAGCGGGCTGTGCTGCGGTCGCGCGATGACAACGCAAACCACATTCCTTCCTTGCA
>DATAQX010000385.1:0-1741 GCA_036264455.1 Silvibacterium sp.
ATTGGGATGTTGGGACTGGTGGGGATACCTCAGCTCCGATTATGCACTCAAGAGCGCACCGCAGATGGGCGCAATCATGGCAATGGTCGCACAGATCACCAGCGGTTATACGCCTGGCAGGTGATGTAAAGGTTTCGCCCCAACGGGTTCGATCCCCGCCGCCTCCACCTTCCGAAGCTGTCAGCTTAGTACGTCTCTCCTTACCCCCACAAGGACGACCTCCGCAGACCAGTTTCAGCTCAGCAACGAGATCGAGATAGAGGTAGGCAACGTCATCGACAGAGCCGGAGCCATCGATCAACGGCGAGCTCCCAAAGCCTAGATGCCATGGCGCGATTACCCGATATCGCCGGGATAGGAGTTCGAGCCATGGCTTCTCTTGGGCCAGCCCTTCACCCGGGTGGACGGCCGTGATCACGTTCCACAAGCTCTAGCGTCGTTCCGGCCAACGACATCGTCCTGGTCATCCGACCTCCTTGGGTTCAGACCCGGATTATCATCGCAGGGACCTGACAAGATTTCCAAGCGGCTTCGTGCTATCGCCGAATAGAATGGCTCAGCTCCTCGCGGCCTCTCGTAATGCAGCCTGCAGGGCTGTATCGAGCGCGCCGAGGAACCGTGACCTGTCTCTCTTTGTCAACGGAGGCGGCCCACGCGTATTCGTTCCCAGCTCACGCAGGTGTCTGGCTATTTCACGACCGGCGAGCGCATTTCCGATATTCGCCTCTGTCCAGTGCTTTCCGGTCGGGGAGACGACGCGCGCTCCCTTTTTGAGGCAGCGCGAGGCCAGCGGGATATCGGAAGTGATGCACACATCCGTGGCCCCGATGCGTTCGGCAATCCAGTCGTCGGCTGCATCTGCAGTGTCGCCGACGAGAACCATGCTCACGTTCGGCGCCCCGGGCGGCCGGATCGGTCGGGAGCCATTCGAGAACTTTGACCTTGAGACGCGCCGCCACGCGGTAGATCTCCTCGCGCACCGGGCAGGCATCACCATCGACGTAAATGTCAGTCAATTCTCGGCCCGCTTCCTGCTGAACCTGCGATTTGGTGCATAACAACCCGCGTTTGGCCTAGCACTGCCAATCAGCCACTCCCGTAGCTGCTTGCAGCCGCCGTATTGTATCGTCGAGGTTGGGATTGCCGCGCAGGAAGTTCTCCGCTCGGGCAGTCAAGGTGAACGGGAACGGCAGCTCGTGCGCTGCCTGGGGCGGCGGCTGCGGAGGCGTGCCGGGAGGCTCAGGCGTTCCTGGCTGCTGAGCAAGGGGCGCCGAAATTGATGGACGCAATCGACCGATCCTTTTGTAGCTCCTAGGACCGAGTAACAGCCGCTTCTGCTGCGCGACAAACAGGATGAGAACACAGCTTCCTATCCAGATTGCCGCGCTACACGCTTCTGCCGCTCCCTAAAGCGGTTACCGTGTGTGATTGGGCATCATGATCGGCAACGGAGAAATCTGGATGAATGAGTTTGGCGGCTCGATCAAAATCATCACCATTTGGGACAGCGATCTGAAGCGCTTGGTGCCGTTTCGCTTCGCCGCCGCCGGTTAGGCGACATGACACCCGGATTAGGGTCCTCCTCTACGCTGCGCGGATCGGAGCAGGGGAAAGGAAAAGCGGATCACGAGTGTGGCAAAGCCAGCGGCCAGTGCCGGCGACAACTGAAATTTCGGCCAACAACGCTTCGGGCCGAACGGCCACACCTCGACACAACAGGCGCAGCAGCAAGCGCCGAAAT
>DATAQX010000396.1:0-3907 GCA_036264455.1 Silvibacterium sp.
TGGAAGAAGGGACCTGGGCGGCGTGGCTGTACGATGTGCTCAAGCCCCACGTCAGGAAATCGTGGTCTGCAATCCGCGCCGCAACGCCTTATTGAAAGAAGGCAGCAAGAGTGACAAGGTGGACGCGCGGAAGCTGGCCGAACTGTTGCGCGCCGGACTGCTGCGCGCGGTTTATCACGGAGAAAACGGACTGCGGACGCTGCGAGAGTTGGCACGTACTTATCTGACCGTCAGCAAAGACCAGGCGCGGGTGATGATTCGGCTCAAGGCACTGTATCGAAGCTGGGGCATTCTCTGTTCGGGCACGCAGGTCTATACCACACGCCATCGCGACCGATGGCTGAGCCGGATTGCGCAGCCCGGTGTGCGCCGCCGAGCAGAGCTGTTCTATCAGCAGCTGGATGGACTGTCGGTTGTGCGGCACACGGTGCGAGGAGAACTTTTAGTCGAGAGTCGGAAACATCAGGCTGTGAAAATATTGCGCCAGGTTCCCTCAATCGGCCAGCTGCGGGCTGCCATGTTGCTGGCCCTGATGCAGACGCCGTACAGGTTCCGCAGCAAGCGGCAACTGTGGACCTACATTGGACTCGCGGTGGAGACGCACGATAGTGCGCAACATCGTTATGTGGACGGACAACTGCAACGTTCCAAAAAGCCACAACAGATCCGTGGTCTGAATCAAAATCACAACCATGATATGAAGAACATCTTCAAAAGTACGGCCCTGAGCGCCAGTCGTCGTACGGGACCACTGCAAGACTTCTACGCAGGATTGCTGGCCAAGGGAATGAAGCCGGAGATGGCTCGCCTCACGCTCGCACGCAAGATCGCGGCCATCACGTTGACACTTTGGAAAAAAGGAGGACGCTTCGACGCAGAACATCTGAAATCGCAAGCAGCTTGAGCGTCTGCAGGAACCAGGCAATTCCAGGTTTACTTACCCGATGGTTAGCCGATCGGTTCTTGCGACGCTCGGGGTCGAGGGAGAGTATCCATCAATGAGTTAGGCCCTGCGTGCTGTCGTTCAGCACCGAGCCTCCAAATGCACCCTATGCCCCCTCGCATAACCAAAGAAAGCTGTAGGCCTCGAGTCTCAAATAGGACCATGGTTGGCCCACTAAAGCCAACGCGTCTGCTTGCATAGCTTCCAGAACCGTAGGCGTCGACGACTATGGCGTCATGAAACCGTCGAGTACAAACCGCCAACCGCCTGGTCTGTCCGGAATACGCGGCGAGCCTACCACCTCTCCACAACTGAGATCGGACTGGATGCAAGCCACAACGTCCGTCTCCTCTCGGAGAGGATGGGGAAGATTTTTTCTTGACATCCGCTCTGATAGGACTCATTGACACCCGAGAAAGCACCTCACCGCGATGACTGAAGCGATGTCCGCTTATCGGTGCACTTCGGCGGCATTACGTTAGACCGCGAGACCCACGTCCGTTTCGACGACGGCGACAATCATTTAGCGCTGGAATCGCGTGAGGCAAGCTATTTGCATTTTTCATGGAGGTTTGCGACTGAGCATCAATTCCTGTGGCTCGAACTGCCTAAAGCATTTTCTACCCGGGAGCATTCGCCTGCCGCGCCCTCCGCGGCACGACGCACGCGCCAAGCTTGCCACATGTGGCGCCTCTCGTGAGCGGTGATAACGTGAAGACCGGTGGCCACGCTAAACCGGATGCCGGGTATCAACGGATTCGGGAATCGAATCCCCGCAAGGTCCAGGTCGGCGTTAGTACGGAGGTAGTCCCGTATTTCGTCCTGTGATGTCAGGAAACGAGCGAAAGCATCAGCGAGCGAAGGCGACGTGCTCGGCTTGATGTTTCGCGGTGCCTTCATCTTGAAGGATGCCTTGACGGGCGGCTCCATCTTTGTCGCAAACCATTGGCCCACGAATCCGGGAAGCGCCGGGCGCCGCCTCAACCGGCCTGCCGCGCGCGCACGGATCGCCGGTTCTTTCATCGCGCGCAGGTAGACCTGATTCGTTGTAGCCAGGTGATCCAGGCACTGCGCCACGCTCCACGAACTTGCTTCGGCACGCCAGCAGCCTCGCTCTTCGGCGAGGTTTTCCACGAGCAACCGTGCGTCGCGCTCCGCTGCGTCGAGTTGATCGCGCAGATTTCCGATGTCCGGCAACAATTCCGTCATGCTCCATACTGTAGGGTATGGAAACGGAGACTGTCAATACTCTTGAGTATGGGAAAATATCTGCTATGGTGCGCAGGGGTACTGGTGCTAAGCGACTCGACGAGGCTACTCTTACATCATCCGACTGGGTGGAAGGTGCGCTTCAACTCATCTCGGAGGCAGGTCTCCGGGCATTTACGGTAGAGGCGCTCGCCGTTCGTCTAGGCGTCACCAAGGGCAGCTTTTATTGGCACTTCAAGGGCCGGTCAGAGCTCTTAGCTGGTGCGCTCGGGCGCTGGGAGCATCGCGCCACAACGGAGGCCATCGCAGGACTGTCGGCAGTCACCGACGCTCGTCAGCGACTCATTCTCATGCTCGACGCTGCCACCCAGCCACCAAGGTCCCGCTCCTTGTATGCAGCGCTTGCCGAGGCCGCAGACGATCCGATTGTAAGGCGCGTGTTGAACCGCGTGGCTTCAGCACGAATTGGATTCCTTGAAACCTGTTACCGTGAGCTCGGGCTCCCGGCATCAAAGGCTAAAGCGAGGGCTGTGCTCGCGTACGCGGCATACCGTGGGCTTCTGCAGTTGGCGCACGAGGCACCGGCCGTGCTACCTGATGACTGGTCCTCATATGCCGAGGCAGTCCTCCAAGCTGTAGGCCCGGCACCGCGCGTGAAACGCAGGCCCCGACAGCCCGGCTGATTTGGTTCTACCCAAGTCCAGGATTTGCTCCCGTCGGATCTCAACTGTTGCCAACAGCGCAAATCACTCAGTGAACTGTGGTCCGCACATCTCGACGGAAGGCGGTGAAAGCCAGTCTGCAGGGATTGTTCATTTATGGACGCACTTGTCCAACCGCGAACAATCTGTCCTATGGTGTCCCGGCCCATACATTTGATTTCACTGGCTCCGGTTGGTTTGTCGCCTACTCCCTCGAAAATCACCCTCGAAAATCACCTCCTCCAGATCCGGAATGGGCAGTTTATGCGGGAGCTCTGTTTGGAGGAGTGATCTGGACGTTGTAGCCGAACTTACGAAGTTGTTTGGCCAGATTTCGTGCACGGTAGATGAGCAGCTTGGGTTCAGATTGGGTGCCTTGCTCGATGTAGCGCACTCCTTCGTGGAGGATCTTCCAGACGATTCGGCATAAGCGATGTGCGATGGCCCAGACGGCGGACTGATAGCCAAGACGTGGAAGCAGACGCCGGAACACAGCCTGGAAGTGGGTGCCTTTGCTTCTGGCCGCAGCGTGAGCAGCCTGGTTGAGTACACGGCGCATGTACTTATTGCCTTTAGCCGATCGGCTGCTGGAGTTCTCTTCGGCGCTCTCTTCTCTTCCCGGACAGGTCCCCACCCAGGAAGTGAACTCCGCCGCGGAGGAGAACGTGGCCGCCGTCACTCCTACCTCGGCGATCACCTGTTGTGCTGAATCGATGCCCAGCCCAGGCACTTCCGCCAGGCGGATCACAACCTCCTGATGCGCCATCATGGCCTGGGCGATCAGAGTGTTCAGCTTTGCGATCTGCGCATCAAGCAGCCTCAGTCGCTCGAGTTGCAGCGTGAGCATCTGTGCGTGCATGGGATGTATTCTTCCGGTCAGCGCTTCAATCAGCTGCTCTTTTGTGCACTTTAGCCGTTCGTCTCCCAAACAACGCGAGACTCAGCGCATCAGTCTCCCCCTGGGCCAGAGCATGCAGAATGCGATTGCCGCTCGATCCCAGCAAATCGGTGACCACAACCGACAGCTTGATGCGCATCTCTTCCAGCAGGCACT